>CAYSHR010000136.1:0-6757 GCA_964430795.1 uncultured bacterium | reverse complement strand
ATCCACTGAAATATGAAGACGGACAGGGCCTTGCCTTGAAAACTTGATGGCATTATGAAGCAGGTTTGTAAGTATGGCCTCAAGTTTTACCCAGTCAGTAAAAAAGTCCCGGACAACATCCGGTTCAATACTTATGACTATGGGCGCTTTCTTTGCCAGGGAAAAGGGTTGAAGAAATTTGGCGATCTTCTCCATCCGAACTGACAGATTACCAACCTGCTGTCGAACATTCAATTTCCCCGCCCGTATATTGGACATGTCAAGGAGGTTGTTCACAAGGTTCAAAAGGTTCTGGGAACAGAGGGACAGGTGATTCAACGCTTCGGTCTGGCGGGGCGTGATGGCGCCGTAAATATTATCAAAAAAATTGGAAACAAAGCTGTTGATCACATGGATCGGTGTGCGGAACTGATGAGTGACATGAGCAAAAAAATTCTCCTGCCTCCGCTTTTCCAGGCCAAGGGATTTGTAGGTAATACTAAGTTTTTCCACGGCCACGGTAAGGTCTTTTGTCCTCTCATTTACTTTTTCTTCCAAATTTGAGCGAGAGAGAATCAATTCTTCCCGCTGGGATTCGAATATACGGAATAGCCATTGCCCAAAAAACATACCTATGAGAGTTATAACGGTAAAGAGAGAAAACACTACTATCGACCCCACGTCTTTATCCAGTTCTGTTGCCAGGGAAAAGATGCCTGAAGGATAGCAAGGCAGTATCTTCGCGACCTCCAGCCATAAAATGGCGCCATGTAGCAACACGCCCAATATTGCCAATGGGAGAACAAAACGTTGTGGGGCGATGAAACTGCCCACCATAGCCAGAAACACATAAAGAAAAGGATACAGACTTGACGCGCCGCCGGTAAGGTGAATCAGGTCCGTAATAGCCGCCAGGTTAACCAGATAGATGGAAACGCCAATAGAATAGAAGTGGACCCGGGGAGTGAATTTTCGCTTTTTGTAGTTGTATTCATTCAGAAACCAGAAGATGAACAGAGAAGAGTAAAAGCCTATAGCCAGACCAAGCCCTACGTGGAAATCCGAAACATATAGACCAAGGCGGCGAACAATAATTGACTCAATAAAAACATAAGTTGTCACCGAAATATTGATGAACAGGGCGGCGCGAATACGAAGATAATAATCGCTCCAGATTTCATCCAAAGTCATGGGCGCCTGATTATTTTTCTCACCGATTCTTCTAAACATATGGGCTCTAAACAATGACGTAAACGGCTGTTGACATTTTCATTCCTTACAAAGTACCGCCCAAAGGTAGGCCGGTCAAGGATAAATGTCAGTAGTAAAAGGAGAAATATTAATTCATTGTTTTGGAGACTGTATTGCTATTTACCCATATAGTTGATCCAGGCGCGTCAACTATAGTTTACGCCTGTACCTGTTTGTTTACGCGGACAATGGGACATTAAATTTTAAAAAAAAGACGTATAAAGCGCAAACCTTTTTTATTTCAACGAGTTACCCTCTCTATCCTGGTTTTTTTTACCACCGGCACGTCAGGTGCATAAGAATTCTCAGGTTATTGGTTGTATGTGTTTCTTTTTTTATTTAATCAAACATTTTGGAGGCGAGCGATGAAGAGAAAAAAGTTGGGTTTTCAGGTCATCATTATTTGTGTCTTTATGCTTTTTATAATGGGCGCCAAGCAGGAATGTCAATATTCCCCGCCCTTTGACGCCAATGGTGACTATGAAGGCGAATGGTGGGTCGGCCAGGGAGAACACTGCCCTGTAACTGCCGAAATTCAGATGAACACAAACATAAATCCCCTTCCTCTTTGGGATTCAACGGCCCAGTTCACCATCGATTTCAGTTGTATTGAATGGCCCCCGGAATTACCTCCGCTGGAACCCATGGTGCTGGACGCGGTGGGGGTTGTGGATGAACACGGAACCATGACTTATACCGCTTTCGGTTGCACTATTGCCCTGTGCCTCTTTTTTGACAGCACGGGAGCCGGGGTGGACATAGACAGCGACGGCCTCATGGACACCTATTCGGGAACCTGGGATTTCGCCATTCTCATCGCGGGATTCGCGCCCCTTGGCGTAACAGGCGAATTCGAGTTAAACGCCGCGCCCCCTGCTGATGACGATGATGCCGCGGACGATATGGATGGAGCGCCGGCTGAGTTTGTTTATTAGCAGGCTTTTTGACCAGCTAAAAGGCGATTCATGGACGAATCGCCTTTTTTGACAACTTACCAACTCATTACCTGTTGACCCTGTGGCCCACGTCGTACAGCCCCGGAAGGGACACTGGTAGCCGCCCGGTTGCTTCAACCTTTCCGAAAAGGGCTTTCGCGAAAGTTTCAAGGGCAAGGTCCCGATTGCTGTATGTGGCGACATAGGTGGTTGCCTCAGGGAATGCCATCAGGTCATAAGGCATGGCCAGGGCAACCACTACTGTTGGAATGCCCAAAGCCAGAAGCCCCTTGACCAGAGTTGTCTGCCGGTCATCGGATAGCGCGTTATAGACGCCTACCACAATGTAGTCGGCGCCTGAATTCTCCGCATTGGCGATAATTCTGTTGATGGTGAAATTATTCGGGTAGAGACCGAACTGCTCACCAGTAGCCGTGGGAATAATATCCCGCACATGTTTGAGCAGATTGCTCCCCGCTATGGTTCCCCAGTTGGCGCCGGGATACATCTCCAGCAAAACCGATCGTGGACTAATTACATGGATATGGGATTGGGGGTCGGGGTTTAAAGGCCAGATTCCCTGGTCGTTACGAACCACGGTGATCGCCCTGGCGTGAAATTCCGCGGATGCCTCAATCTGATCGGCCGTACCAACCACGTCGTTGGCTATGGTTTCGTCCACATAAGGCGTCTCAAAAAGACAATATTTCATCTTCAACAAAAGAAGCCGCCTGACCGATTCATCAATACGATCTTCTGATAATCGACCATCCCCAACAGCGTCGAGGACCGCGTCAATCTGGCCGGCCAGATCAAAAGCATAATTGTCCCTATAATGGGCGGACATGCCATAAGGAGGTTCCTGGTCGCCGCCGAGGTCCAATATTAGGTCGGCGCCGGCCTGGATCGCCAGCACGTCGGGATGGTCTTCCCACTGACCGAAGGTTAAGGAGCCCATGTTCATGTCGTCAGTAACAATCACCCCTTCATACCCAAGTTCCTCTCGAAGTATCTCGGTGAAGATACGGTGGCTGAAGGTGGAGGGAAGGCCGTTTTCCCAGGCTTGATAAACCACGTGGGTTGTCATGATCATATCGGCGCCGGCTTTTATAGCCGCCTCAAAGGGCGGAAAATAGTTCTCGCGAATAGTAGCCTCGTCGTCGGTGTTCACAGGCAGAGTCAAGTGTTCATCTCCGGGGGCGGTGGAATGGCTCGGGAAGTGTTTTGCTGTGGCGATAACGAGATTTTCCCGCAAGCCAAGGGTTGCCGCCCTGGCGTGGGCTTTCACCTCGGATGTCAGTTCACCAAAGCATCTGGTGTACATGGAGACCTCTTCGTGGGAAACCATGAGGCCGAGAACCGGCGCGAAATCGGTATTTATCCCTACCGCGTTTAGCTGCTCACCCATGATTCCGTAGGATTGGTAGGTTACGTCAGGATCGAAGCTCGCCCCAAGACCCATGTTGCCCGGCTGGTCCGTTCCTCCGGTTAAATGGCAAAGGGCTTGAGGGATACCCCCTTCCTGGTCGCCGGCAATAAGAAGGGGAATGGGATTTTGCCTGGACATGGCCAGACTTTGAACCCAGTTGGCGTTCATGGCCGTCCAGTCGGGCCAGAAGCCGATGAAGGTAAGAGGCGCCGCGAATACACCGCCTACGCCCATCTCCTTGATATAACGCATAGCATCTGAAAGCTCAAACCAGGGCAGGGTTGTTACGCCCACCATATACATCTGGGCGATTTTTTCCCGCAACGTCATTTTTGAAAGTATCGCCTCAACCTCGTTTTGGTCCTTTTGACAGAATTGGGAGGAGGAGTCGTCGTCATCCTGGGAATCATCGTCATTGTCATCGTTATTATCGTCATCGTCTTCAACTGCCTTTCCATCGCCGCTATCATCATCGTCGTTACAGGAGATGGCCAATATGAAAAGGGCGGCTAGTAGAATCAACAGCCATTTGGTTCCTCGTTTACCTGGGCTGTGCCACATAACGTCGGTCGCCTTCCAGATTTTATCCAGGCATTTGTGAATAATCACGAAAAGAAACCTGAAAAAATCAGGGCTCTTCAATTTCCAGTAGATTTTGTGTTTTAAAATACTCAATAAGACCGGGAGTGCCGTGACCGCATTCTTTCGATTCATAATTGCCCTGCCCGTAGTTGGCTTTGGCAAGGCCGGGTGGATCGAAAACGCCGTTTCCGTCGATGTTTACCCAGATGGGGTTGGTCATGGCAAAGACCCTTTCGCCTCGTACCACAGGTCCAAGAGTCGCGCTGGTGTGCCCTGTTTCCACAACGTAGTACGCGTCCGCTCCTGGTGATAAGGTAATGGTGTCGTCATAGCGGATCACGACGCCTGTTGGCGCAAGAGCGATATCCTGTACAAGAGTCTGGTTGTTGCTCCAGACCCGAAGGTAGTTGACCTCCATCCACATTGGCGCCTGGACCGTGATAACCAGGTCCACGTCCGACCCGGGAGTCAATGAGACCAGGCTGCCCATGGATGCTCCCTCAATTTCAATGGTAACGAAAGGGCCGATGGAAACCTGGTTGCGATGAGCCAGAATTGAGTCAATCATATCCTGGGGATCGGCCTGGCCGGGGTTATCGGTAGGCATGGCGAAGATGTTTCGCGGATTGCCAAGTTCACTGCCGATGCTATGGGAGTCGGAATTGCCGGTAAGGGTGTAGTTCAAACCCTGGTCCAAAAAGCTGAACCAGTCTTCCAGGGTCCCTTCATGTTCTCCCCCTGAATTGAACACCTCGATGGCGTCAAAGTCTTCCCGCCAGCGAGCCGGGTAGACGGAGGAGACTCCAATGGTCGGATCGTATCCCACATGATTGAACCAGCCGGCGCTGCCGCTGCGGGGGTGATTGATCTGAATCACCTGGGCGCCAAAATCATCGCGGGCTATGTCCCAGAGTTCAGGATGCTCGTACCGTTGTATGGCTACCCGGTCCTCCGTATATTCAACCAGGGGCACACCATAGTAGTCCGGTGCTCCAGGGAGCGGTTCCAAAGACCATGTGTTGAAATGGCCAAAGTAAGGGCTGACCTCGTTGCCCGCAACAGGGCGGATATAGGCTTCCACATCCAACTGAGCAACGTAATGTTCGTAATCGGACAGAAAGTCATGATCGGTAAAGACCGGCATTTCCACTCCCGCGGAGACCAGTTCCCTGATTCGAGTCTGGATGATGACCTGGGAGTCGATGGAGAATTGTGTATGGATATGAAAATCACCGGTCATGTGCCCTGTAGTGTCAACAGACCGTACAATTGTTCCATTAAAAACAGAGGTCTGCCCCGCTGTGATGGTAATATTCCGCCTGTCGATTTCGTACTCAAATCCTCGGGAGGCGGTGACTGTATAATTCCCCGGCAAAACCCTTTCCACTCCACCACCGGAAATTCCCCAGACCCGGAGGGATATCCCCGCGTCCATAGGGGCGTCATGGCCGTTTTGAAAAAATATCTTGCTTGGGGTCGGATTGCCGGCGCCGTTAATTACGCTGTAGTCAAACCATCCCGGCGGATCGATGGTGAGGTCAGGCGCCTGTCCGCCGGTTGCCGTTACAGTTACTGATACCGGCGCTGAATCAGCCCGGCCTTGCCCTTTCGCTACCAGAGTGTACAAGCCCGGCTCGACTTCTAAAGCAAAGTCGCCTGCGCCGTCGGGCAATAGAACGCCAACATAGTTCTTCCCTGCCGGTCGCTGGTCGGTGACTTCAATCTCCACGCCGGCAAGATCGCCGCCGGCGACATTGACCGTGCCTGTCAGAGTAGCGAAGCCGGTCGCCTGATCGTATTGGTTAATAGTGGTGTTGATCCCGCTGGTGTCTCCATCAGCGACAATGAACAGCCGCTCATAGGTTGCCTGACCAAGAGCTTCCAGCTCAAGAAATCCTTCTATCACCGGCAGGATGTCTCCATCGATAAAGGGCGCGTAGAGTGCCTTGTCAGGAGTAGTGGTTGCAAAAGCATAAGAGAGGGGCAAACCAAGGCGGCTGACAGCGCCCACCCAGCGAAGATTCGCCAGCAGGTCCACATCGCCCATATCGAATCCCGCTCGGGGAGAGAAAGTCCTCATCTCATCTCCCCAGAGAAGAACGTCCACAATCAATACTTTCCGCACTTTGTTCCTTTTGTTTATAAGAGTTGTTTTTATGCTTATGTAATCCACATCAGCAAGGAGGGTGTATTCGGTAATGAATTCCAAATCCCCATCGGGCATTGGTATTACATCATCGATAATGTCAATTCCACTACTTTTTCCGGTAACAGTGATTACTCCCAGCCCGCCCTTTCCAGGTTTCGCGACTTCGATTTGGGTGCCGTTAAGACCTCGCAGCACAGTGGCGATTTGTTCGTGAACCCAGAGGCTGTCAGCGCCGTCTTCCGCGGGAGGGCGGGCCCGATCAGCATCAATTATGTTCCCTGATGCTGTTGTCCAACCGACGCCGGGGTTATCAGGAGAACGAATAATAATCTCAATCCGGGAGTTATATATTTTATAGTCGCCGATCTGGCCCCGGGCTCTGGGACCACCGATAAGTTCATCTTCGGCTGTGATTTGCCCGGCTCGAACCTC
>CAYSHR010000135.1:0-8136 GCA_964430795.1 uncultured bacterium | reverse complement strand
AAAAACCCCTCGATAATAATTCCCAATGGAATTTTATCTTTATCTGCGTGGACACATTAAGGGCTGATCACCTTGGCGTCTACGGGTATGATAGAAATACTTCTCCGAATATTGATAAATTCGCAAAAGAGAGCATGGTGTTTGAAAGAGCCTACAGCCACAGCCCCTGGACCATGCCTTCGGTAGCCTCCATGTTTACTTCTCTCCATCCTAAAAATCATGGAATCAAGACCTGGCTAAATCCTCTGCAAAGACGTTTTCTGACCTTGGGGGAGCATTTTAAGGCCAACGGTTTCCGCACAGAAGGCTATGCGAGCCACGTTACCTTTATTCATAAATATGGCTTTGACCAGGGATTTGACGTCTGGAACACTGAAGTTCTGGACAAGCCCGGGAAGCATAAGAAGAAGCACGTTTCCAAAGAGCTTACAGACCTCGCGATTAATGCCCTTGACAGACCCATAGAGCAACCTTTCTTTATGTTTCTACATTACTTTGATCCTCATAATGATTATGTCCCACATAAGGATTTTAGATTTGGTAAACGCCCTGTTGATCTTTATGATGGTGAAATAGCTTATACCGACCATCATATCGGGAGGCTCTTTAAGTACCTGAGAAAAACCGGCCTGATGGAAAAAACCGTGATTCTTTTTATCGCTGATCATGGAGAGGAATTCAGGGATCACGGCGGCACTCGCCACAGCAAGACATTGTATGAGGAGGTTTTAAAAATTCCTCTTGTCATCAGGGTTCCAGGATTTGATTCGGGTAGGAACAAAACCGTAGTGTCGGAAATGGACGTGGCGCCCACTTTGTGCAACCTGGCAAAAATCCCCATCCCTTCTCAATTTAAAGGAAAAGCAATCAGCTATGACTCAAAAGCTTTCAACCCCACCACTAACAGAATAATTATCGGGGAGACCTATCGAAGTGCTGATAAAAGAGGGGTTCTGGACGGCTTCTGGAAATTTATCCATGATAGAGAGAAAGGGCGATTTGAGCTTTATAACCTGGAGAATGACCCAAAGGAAAAAATCAATAAGCATAAGGAGAAGAATCAGCTTGCCTTGAGGCTGAAAACTCTCCTGGACCATTATTATCAAGGTCCGGTTGAAAAAGCTCCCACCAATCCTCTTGACGCGGATATGAAAGAGAAACTTAAAAGCTTAGGGTATTTGTAATCCCCTCATGTCTTAACCTTTGAAAATAGGGGCAATGCTCTTGGGCTCATGCCCACGGATGAAAGGGTGCTTATCAGTTCGGCTGCTTCATTTCTTCGAATCCTGTTTCTTTCAATAATACCGAGATTTTGCAAAATCATACTGCCGTATACCGTGTTTTTTAATGGAACAAGATCGTAAAAACCTTTTTCAGCCTCAAAAGTTATTTTGGAAATAGCGTCTTTTCTGGCCGCCGTCAGTTTTTTCGCGGCCAAGGCAAGAGGAGAACCTTTTAGAGCGCCGCAGTTAATAGGGCGCCAAGGGGAGTCAAGAGATGGAAGAAGATCAATAAGCAAAAAGGCAAGTTTTTTAATCCAGTCATGGTAATTATTGGACTCTTGGCTCATGTTGGCGATTTTTTTCATGACCTTTGTGTTTGTATAAATCTGAATTCCATCTCCAAACAATAAACCAATATCAATGGGTGAAGCTGTAATTTCTCCTTTTGTAAAAGCTTTGTATAAACTCTTTCTTGACCACGCCCTTGTCAGCGCTTTTTGAGCCTTGATATTCTTTAGAATAAATTGGCGATCCGGAAACCATTTTTGGGAAATCACGCGCTTTTCCAGGGAGAAAAGTCTTTCAGGCAGGTTTAAAAGTTCATCAACGGAAAGTTCATCTTCCTTAAGAGAGAAAATTCTCACAGGATCATCCCCCGCGCCGGCAAAAGGGGCCCCTGATTTTATCAGGTCAATCGCCCTATCTATATTGATCTTCCTGATCACCTCAAATGTAAAAAGCCTTCTTCCCATGGCGTTGGGATTTTTGCACAGGGTAAGTCCAAAAACATCGGGCCAGTCCCTTCCACCTCTGGCGGGAATATAAATTCTTCCATGGTGATGAGCCACCAGGGGGCTGTTGGCGATCAAGCCCGGCCCGGAAAGATTCCACCTTACCACCCAGTGTTTTTTGTCCGCGTCATTTATTCCGTAATTCATCCTTTTCTCTGGGATTGCCGACAGAGGCGCCATGGGGGTTTCAGGCCAGAGTTCGAAAATCGCAGACTGGATTTCTCCTTCGAGTTTTGGCGGTTCAGAAGAACAATATTGAATTACCGGCCAGTTTTCGACAAATCTATCAAAAGAAAGATATTCCCCCTTATAACCAATTGAGGAAAGGATCAACTCCTTGAGGGGATCCCCGTCTCTTTTTGCGGATAGCGTTACAAATCTTTTAGAAAGATGGGGATTTATCTCCACTTTGATAAATGGATCGAGGTGATATGCTTTTATCAGCCTCAGCAGATAGTTTATTCGCCATTCCCTGGCCCTTCTTAATGACTCCCTGTGCATGCGAATATACTCATGATCCGGACCGGATACTGAAATGGAAAACCCTTTCAAGAGCCGAGCGGCGTCTTTGATTCCGGCTGGGTTCACAAGGGCAAGTCGCATATCGGAGATGGCTTTTTTCCATGTTTTCACGCATGTTGCGGGAGGCGCGATTCCTGATCTTGATGTGGAACGATAAAGAAGCCACCAACTCGCCCCCTGCCCATTTTCTCTTTTCGCCCGCTCCAGGGATTTTAGCACTACCTCCCGAATTCTCGCCAGATGTATATCCGGGGCGGCGCCCCATCTTTTTAGCCACAATGCCACAGGCGCCACGTCGTCAAAAGGCTCAAAGGAGTCAACGCGAAGAGCGAACCTTTCCATCCAGGCGCCGGCCAACTCCCTTGCTTTTCTGGCGAAGCCTCTTTGCAGGGCGACCCTCACAAACCTCATGGCCTCTGGCAGGTCCTGATCCTGGACGGAATTCGCGTCCAGTTTTTTTAGAATTTCATTTACGTCCATGTCTCGAAGCACTGATATCTGAATGCCGAAAAATATTTCCGTCAGAGCCGACAGAGTATCGTTATGGTTAAAGTAGTATTTGGTCTGGACGAGAATTTCCTCTCTCTGATAATCGTGCCCCCCTCTTTGACATCTCCAGTTCCGGTCAAATGCCAATGCCTCAATTGTCGCCCCGTCAAGAAGAGTGATCAACCGCAGGATGTGGTCACATAAAAACAAGCCCATTCTGGCAGGATAGGAGGCTTTTTTCTGGAACTTTTCACAGGAGCAGAAAAACTCGGCTTCAACGCCGTCTATTTTTATAATGTGGGGGTGCTGTCCCGAGGGAGAAAATCTGCCTCTTACTATCCTTCCCTTTTCATCTTTAGCTGTGACAACGCCATAGAAATGGTCTTCAGGAATGGAATAGGCTTCGTCATACCTCTCTTGTGACGCCAGTTTCGCGAGCTGTTCCAGATAGACTCCACTCATTTCAAAGCCTCGCTGATTAGAACAGGAAATCTCTTCCAGTTATCCCCAAGCCTGACAATGGTGCCGTTACTCCATTTTGCCAAAGCCTTTGATTCGTTTTTCGCCCATTCGTTATTTGGAACAAACCATGTGACAGAAGCCTTTATGGCTTCCAGGAGCCTGCATAAGCCGGTGCAGTCCTCAAGGTCAAAGATTGCGGCGTCTGTTAAAACCAGGGCGTTCTTTCTTCTGGAACCCTTTACTTTTAATTCTTTGACCACCCAGTCAAGAGCGGCGCCGAGCATTGTCCCGCCCTTGCATGTCAAACCAAGAAGCTGGTCCGCCACTTCGTCGATTTCCATCTTGTCATAAAAGGATTTGACTATGTGGGTATCGGACTCGAAGAAAGCCAGGGCAAGTTCATCAGGAGACAGAGCGTAGGCCAACATGGCGGCGGCTATGGAGCACCAGGTTAATTTTTCGCCATGCATGGAGCCGCTTATGTCAACCAGAAGGGCTATGGCCCTGTGCCCTTTTTGGGTCTGGCGAATCCGCAGGTCCTCCGGCAGGATCATATTCGCGGGCTTACCGGCAGATACAATGTGTTCAACGGTTTCATCCATGTCAATGAGCGAAAAGTCGTCTCCCTGGCAATAGGACCGTACTGATTCGCTCTCAAGAACGCCACGGCTTCTATCGCCGATCAACTCTTTTCCAAGAGAAACGGCATATTGAACCAGAACTTCCCGGGCCAGTTTTCGCAAGGGGGCCTTTATCTTTTGTGGCGCCTTGTCCCTGTAATTGAACCACTGAGTCAAAAGATTCGAGCCCGGCCCCGCGGAAAGGCTCTCGATCACCATCTCCTGCCCGCCAGGAACATCCTCCACTCCGTCAACAGCCCACTCCAAATTGTAGTTCCCCAGAGCGGCAAGGGCGGCCATGTTGTTTTTTCTAGCGGCAAGCTCGGACAGCTTTTCTGTATTTTCCCGGGAGAGTTTCTCTCGATCCAAAAGCCTGGCGAACCTCTGGTAAACCTTCTCGCCCTTTTCGATCATTCTCTTTAAAAGTGATATCCTTGAATTGATAATCTGGTCCAATTCCTGTGGTGAGAGCCCCAGTTTTTCTCCCTGCTCTCTAATGGCGGCAGAAGGCAGAGGCGCCCCTATTTGATCTGTGAGATTCATCAGTTCAAGAAGATCATCCAAGTAAAAAGCGGTCTTGCAAACCCCTGTTGCCGCGCCTTTTATTCCTTCGAGCAGGTGTTGTGAAAGAACCGGGTCGCCCTGCCTTCTTGAAACATTGAACAGGTTTTTTATAAGAGAAACTCCCTCATCAAAATTTGACTCCCGTCCTTTTCTAGCACTGTTTTCCACGGCTCTTTCAAGAGCCCTTTTCCACTGGTCGCAAAGCAGAGCGTTCCGGGATAACTGCTCCTCGGTTAAATCGGGATAGTTGTCATAGAGAAACCCTTTGGCCTGCCCGGAAATATCCGACGCGAAGGAGTCGGTTTTTTGAAAAAGCTCGGAAAAATCATGATGTGGGATTGATTCTTCAAGAGCTTTAAAAATGCTGTTTTTGTCAACATTTACCAATCCTATGGCACTGATATTTGCCAAATCCTCAAGGGTTTTCGCTGAATCAGCCACCTGTTGAAGATGGTCCTGAGTTTCAACTTTCGCGCCCAAGAGCAATTTTAAAAGTTTAAGTTTGAGGTCAAAGTGATCCAGAGAATTAATAGCGTCTTCAATTGATTCCTCGCCGAGAATTACCTTCGCGGCCCGCATCACAACCTGGCTTTTAGACTATATTACAACCTGGTCCACCATGCCGAGACCTAAAGCCAGGGCAAAGGAATTTTCGTCAAATCCCCCCATCAACTCCCGGGTGGTCTTTTTGCCAAAATCCTTTAATTCCAAAGGACTCGAAAAGCGGGACTTGGCCGCTTCGATACCTCCGGCCATTTTGATAATTTCGGCAAAAACAGGGTCGGTGAGAAGGTCTTCAATCTCAAGATTTTTAAACCCTTCCTCAGGGCTTATTTCATCCCGGTCGCCTTTTGTCATCTCTTCCATCATTTGTGCGATAGAGGAGTTTTCCCAATCCTTTCCTCTTCTTTTGCCAAAAATGGAAACGGGAGCCGAAAGAATTGATAGAGCCACATCCATTGCGGTCTGCTGATCCTCCGGTTCGGTGACAAGAACGGCGCATTGGATAAAATCATCCACTGTGAGCCGCCCTTTTCTTAACCGTCTGACCACCAGTAGTTTTACCAGTCCCTGGGATGTTCGAACTGTGGGGCTGAAGCGCGGGTTCTTCTGCCTTCGCATTCTGTCAACAAAGGCAAGGGAAAAAACCGCGGGATCGGGAATATTCACGCCAGAACCTCATTTAGAAGAGCATCAATGAGCCTTTTTTCATTCACTCCGGGACGCGCTTTTATTGAACCGGGGGCGATTAAGGAGGCGGCTTCCCTAAGCTCGGCCAGAGAGACGGTTGAGCCGTTTCGCATGGCAATGGAAAATGCCAGGCGCCCAAGGGCGATGCCCGCTCTTACAGATGCCGGAACCTCGATGTCCTCATGCTTTCTGGTCCTGGCCAGCAGCCTGTGAATCCTGTCAAGAATCTCCTCACCCAGGTTTGCCTCGGGACAATGAGACCGGATAATCTCAAGCTCAGTATTTTTATCAGGATAGGATAACTTGATCCATACCTTTATCCTGTCTCTCAACGCCTCGGAAACTCTGTGGGTGCCGGCCATGTCAGAGGGATTTAAAGCAAAGAGAATAAAAAATCCTTCCCGAGCTTTCACCCTGCCGATATGGGGAATAAAAGCGCTTCTCTCCTCAAGAGGCTCAAGAAGAGAGTTCTGTAGAAACTCGGTGGCACGGTTAATCTCATTTACAAGTAAAATCCCGCCATGGAGCATGGCCAGAAGCAAGGGTCCGGGGATAAAAGCCTCGGTGACAAAACCTTCGTTCAAAGCCCGAGCCGGATCGAAGCTCCCAATTAAATGAGCCGGGCGAGTTCCCTCGTCCATGGTGAGCCAGTAAAACTTCTGCTCCTGGTTGGAGGCAAATAGCCTGGATATGAGAGTTTTTCCCGTACCAGGCGGGCCGACCAGCGCGGGAGTAAGACCTGCGTCAAGAGAGTCGCCAAGGTGGGTCATGGCCCGCTTGTATTGCCCTTTTAATATGACGTTTTGAGAAACGTCATCCGTCTCTTGGCCTGTAGCCTTTTTCAAAAGGCTTTTAATATCATCCATGTCAGAAAAAATACCTCATGTTAAGTATCAGGTAGTAGCCCACATATTCCAAATCTTCCTCAGACTCAGCTTCTCTAAAAAAGGTCGCGCCAAGCTCAAGGTGTTTTCGCCCTGTGTACATGACGCCTCCCCCTAAAATAAGGGATGTTATATCCTCTCCATCATCAGAAGTCATGTCGTAATCCGCTTCAAGCTTGAATCCGAAATGGGCTCTTGATATGGGATTCAAATCAATAGTTGCCACAGTGCCGAACATTATGGAAGTAGGCGGGTCTCCGGCTTCAATCTCAAACATCTCCGGCGCGTCAATCTCTTCTATAAGACCATAATCATATCTTAAGCCTACTTGAAAGCCGAATACCGGAGTGATGGTTTGGGCGTATAGCAGTGAAGGGCGTATTGAAAAATAAGATTGGGTTAATGTGCCTTCCTTAAGCTTGATATTGGCAAGGTCCCTCAGGTCGCTCTCATCCATATTGTTAATCTTGTTTGGATTCTTTTCCAGGTCTTCAGCAAGTTCCACAAAATTATCAAGAAGCTTCACCATCAGGATAACCGGGGAGGACTGTATGCCCTGGTCATAAAGAAAATCCATGGAAACAGAGACGCAGGTTCCCCAGGAATCATTTTGATAAGCCATTACCTTTGGGATAAAGGCTGCCGAATAGGTCGCCTGCCCTCCAAATAACAGCGCGCTGTTCTCATCCGCGCCGGCCAGCACTCTCCCTTCAAAAAGAGTCTCAATGGAAAATCGATTCATAAACTCTATCTCAAAATCTATCACCTCGTTCAGGCCCCCTTGAGAAAAACTGTCATCCTTAAAAAGAAAAAAGTCGAGTTTTTCATCAAAGTTAAGGCGAGTATAAGCGTACCCCAGGCCAACGCCGACGTTGGTTGTGGGCAGGGCAAGAGGAAACCTGAAAGGGCGAAGATATCCATGGCCTTTTAAGATTCGATCATCATCCCTTATCTTCTTCTTTTTTCTTTTAGCAAAAGAATCCGAGGCGAGAGAGATTACAAGAACAAAACAAAGGACAACTGTGAAAAGTTTCATAACCCTGCTCATAGACGGCCTCCATAAATACAATTACATTTTTTTATCAGGCTAACAATATGGGTAATCGTTCTGTGATAAATGTTGCATTGAATCGGGGGACATGACCCTATTTCACAAATCAGCCAGGGAGTCCCTGTTTCAGCTTTCAACGAAATTGGGATCGTGTCCCGAATGGCGCCAAGATAAGGGCGCTTTCTTTGACCCACGCCATTGCTCGTAGGGGCAACCCCCTGTGGTTGCCCTGAATTATGGCAGGCACAGGGGCCTGCCCCTGACAATCTTATTGATTGGCGGTCGCGTTTTTTCCGTTCATAGAACAACATACCGTTCTCCTGACTTAAAGGGCAGGCA
>CAYSHR010000134.1:0-8219 GCA_964430795.1 uncultured bacterium | reverse complement strand
GCATAATTTAGCTATTCTTGGATTTGCCACCAGTAGCCCAACCATTGCGTTGGGAAATTCTGTTTTTATCCCTTTTGCCAAAGGAAGAGAGAGTATGGCGTTTCCATTCCCCTGAAGGGAGACAATTAGGTACTTTTTCAGGCTCATTCAATATCCGAATTCAGTTCTCGATAGAGATCAAGGGTCTTTTTGGCGGCGGAATTGAAAGAAAAATTCTTTACCTGCTTCAGACCCAGTTGAGTAAGCCGGTCTCGCTTCTTCTTGTCTTGACATAATTCCACCATGTTCTTTTGAATATCTTCAATTGAGTGAGGATCAACAAGGCGACCGCTATTTCCTACAATTTCCGGCAGGCTTCCCGCCTTTCCAACAATAACAGGAGTGGCGCAGGACATAGCCTCAAGAGTTGGTAGACCAAAGCCTTCATCAAAGCTTGGAAGGGCGAAAACCATTGCTTCTCTGTAAAGGGAAACCAACTGTTGATCTGTGACGTTTCCGGTAATGATTATATCTTCTTTACCTCCGTTTCCAAGGACAATTTTTGAAATATCAGGAGGCAGGGCGTTAGGGTTTCCCACCAGAACAAGGGAAAAATCACTTGCTAATTCATTTTCGTTCTTTGCCGACAGAAAAGCCCTGATAAGATTATTTTCATTTTTCTGTCTTCCGAATTCCCCAACAAAAATGATAAAGGGCTTCTTTATTCCCAATCCCTTCAGTAATTTCCAATCTCCTTTTCCAGGTGAAAAATCCTCTCTGGCAGCCAGGTGGGTAACGGTGATTCGCTCGGGGGGAATTAGTAGTTTTTCCGATATTTGCTTCTTTGAGTATTCACTTATGGTAAGCAGGGCGTGGCATTTCGCGGCTTTTGAATATCGTAACCATGTTCTTGCCCTATCTCTTAAAGACGGTCTCCACTGGGCCTGGAAAACAGGATTGATTCGCATAACATCATAGAGCATTAAAACTGTTTTTACGTTGGCTTTGGTTAAGGGCACAGGATCAAGATTGCAATGAAGGATGGAGTTGGAACTATTTTGCAAGGCTTTGTGAACATAACGTCTTCTGGCAATTTCCATGGCCAGCGGTCCCATCCAACTTGAGATTGAGATATTATCAAAGGTAAAATTCCTTCCCCATTTTCCCTGATAGGGAATATCTTTTTCAAAGCCGAAAACCTTGTACCTGTTTTTTTTATCAATCATTGAAAGGTGATAAAGAATATTGGTAACATATCGTCCCGCGCCAGTGGGTTTTATAGAAGAGTATGGTGTCGCGTCAAAAAATATTACGGCGCCCACTATGATTATTTCCTTTCCATCAGTTTTTCAATTTTACTTATCACATCATCGGCGGTGATGGCCGACATGCAGGGGTGGTCAGCCACATTGCATGTTTTCAAGCCACACGGAGCGCACTCCACATCATGGTGGATTGTTTTAATAGATGGCGGCGCCCATTTTGAGACAACATTGGTCCCGGAGAAAATAGCGACTCCCGGAACATTAAACATATGGGCGCAATGCATGATAAATGAATCCAGTCCCACAAAAATCTTTGCTTTTGACAGCAATGTGAACAGGTTATGAAAATTGAGTTTTCCCGCCAGGTTAATACCATCCGGACAATGATTAATTATATCTTGGCACAGGTCAATATCTTCCTTCTCACCAACACAAATTGGTCTTAGGTTAAAATCGGAAAATGCCATAGCCACTTTGTTCAAATATTCTCTTGCCCACAGCTCGGCGCCGGCGCCGGCGACGCCATGAATAACACCAAAGGAATCGTTTCCAATATTGTCATTGACCCATTCGGCGGCGCTCTGGTCTACTTTCGGTTGATATTTCACTCTTTTGATTCCAAGTGAATCGATGAGTTTAAGGTGATTTTCGCCTTCATATTCATCGGGTTCTGAAGGCGTATAACGAAAATCCGCCCTTATCGCCAATTTTTTATGGTTGTATGTGGCAAGGAAGCCCTTCTTTAAAGCGCATGAGAAAAGGATATCGCGAAAGTCGTGTCTGAAATTGATGACAAGATCATATTTTATTTTTCGAATGTCTCTTATCTCCCTGATGAGAATCAATAGGTTTCTCATTATTATTGAAGGGCTTTTGTAAAGTAAACCCTCATCAATAAGGTTTAACGTCTTATATAACTCCATGCCCTTTGAATCCGCCGCTAGAGTGATTTTCGAATCGGGAAAAGCGTTTCTGACGGCGAAAACAGCCGGCGCACAGAGGATAAGGTCCCCCAGGTGGTCCCCTTTTAGTATGAGAATGTTTTTTATATTCCCATTGGCGACGGCTTTTTTCCAGGCCGGCAGTGGCGCTTTTCCTGCTGACATTTATGGTATCCTCGCGTTATTCCGACCGCTTATTGGTTGATCATTGATTTTGGACGATTCGTGGATTTGTTCTTCTTTGTCCAGTTTAGATAAGGTTGTGGCAAATGCCCAAATAGTAACGATTAAAATGGCTGTATGATGAGGTTTATAGAAAAAGGAATCAAATAAAGATGCCCCGATAAAGATGAAAAACGCGAAATAAATACCAATTGAAACTTGTCGAATATGTTCTTTTGAACTGGAGGCAATTTTCGAAATCATTTTCGCCAGCCTTGTTATCAGGAACATAAATAGAAGAAAACCAATCATACCGGTTCCTGTAATCACATCCACGAACATATTGTGGGGGGAGCCATATTGCTGAACCGGGCCTTCCTGAATAGAGTATTTTCCATAGACCCACGCGTAGTTGTTATATCCCACGCCCAGCAGAGGGTGGTCGAGAATCAGATCAATAGCGCTTACCCACCTGATCCATCTGGCTTCTCCTGATCGTTTGGAAATTTGAAAAGCTTTTAACGCGTTCTGCTCAATATCCATCTGACTGAAAACGGTCACAAACAGAAGAGTCAACAACGCGAAAATTACAATAGAAACCAGAGCAATCCTTTTCCAATCAATCTTGCCCCTAAGCAAAAGAGTCGCATAGCCAAGCATTAGGCCGGCCCATGTGCCGCGGTTAAATGAAAGAAGAATGCAGCTTCCAACAGCCATAATGAGCAACGCGCGAAAGGTTTTCGTGATTTTCGTTGATTTTAGGAAAGGGAAATAGAGGATAAGGGCAAAAATTACAGCATAAAACATTCCAGTCTGGCTTGTGGAACCGGCAATTGACACCATTCTCAGAATTTTATATGGCTGAAAATGAATATATGCCGGCTGCATTGTCAGAACCGAGTAGAAAAAATCGCTGGTGGTGATATAGATAAAATAGCTGATTAGAACATATGCTACTGTTACCAATAAAAGGTTGCGGATAAGGCGCGTCACCTTTTCCCACGAGTCAATGATTCGAACTAAAACGATATAGAGGAAGAAAAGTTCTGTCATTCTAAGCAGATCTTTCAGATTTATCAGGAACTTCGTAGGATCCACCTGAACGCTTTTATATAGGCTTATGTAAGCGATTATCAGAAAAGCGCCAAATGGAAGTACGATCGGACTCTCTCTCGGAATGATCTTTTCGCCTTTTAATATTGATCTGAATAGATACCCGGTGAAAAGAGCGATGATAAAAGCGTCTTCAATGGTGACAGCCCAGGGACCGGGAATATCCAGGCCAAAGTTTGGAAAAAGCAATACAAGAGGCAAAAGGTAGGTGATGGAATCCTTCTTGAACAAGATAAGGAAAAAAACAGCAAATCCGGCGATGAGGAGAATAAATGAATGGTTTCCCGAGGCTATCTGTCTGCCAAGAATGTAAGCAATCACTACCGAGGCCAGTGTAACCAGGAGAATTTTACTCTCCTTCTGATCCATCAGTTTCTGTAAGAAACTTTCGGGCTTCATCTCTTGTCCAGCACCATAGTCCATATCTCCATGGTTTTTTTGGCGATCCCTTTATCTGTGTATATTTGCTTTGCCCTTTCCAATCCTCTTTCTCCGTATTCAGAAACCAGGTTTTTATCATTGACAAGGCTATTTATGGCTTTTAGAAGTTCCCGGGTGTCTCCTTCCTTGAAAAGAATTCCTACATTGCCGATCACATCAGGTATTACTCCGCTGTCACTGCCGATTACCGGTTTTCCCGCGGCCATCGCCTCGATCAAAACATGACCGAACTGTTCTTTCCACCTGGTAGTGGAGATCGAAGGCAGGATTAAAACGTCAAAACCCTTGATGTATTTTACAACCTCTTTATGGGGAACCTGTCCAATAAAGCGTACCCGATCAATTATCTCAAGGGAGGTTGCCAACTTTATAAAATATTCCTTGTCATCCCCGTCGCCAACAATGGTCAAAAGGGTTTCAGGCGCCTCTTTCATAGCCTTTAAAAGCAGATGAACACCTTTTTTCTTCTTAAGCCGCCCGACAAAGCCAAGCCTGAAGCCCATTCTGTCTTGCCAAGGATCGATAGAAGGGGCATCTGTTACGCGACCGGTTTCGATTCCGAGTTGTGGCAGAACTGACGCGGCGCCGTTATACCCCTGACGCCCCGCGGTGACTCTGGCCTGATCGCTTCCCGCGATAAGGTAATTTACAAATGGATAAACAAAGGCAGTGGATGATTTATAGTACCAATCAGCGCATGGAATGTTGTCCCAGACAAAAAGAACAAGCTTGAATCTGAAAATGAGTTTTATTATTGATACATGCAAGGAGATAAGACTTCCCGCTTCGGCTTCCAGGTGAACAATATCCGGCTTTTTCTCCTTGATTATTTTATAGAGGGCGCCCAAGCCAAAACTATATTTTCTTGCCTCCATGGCTCCGGTAATTGGAGAAGTGAGAAAATTAATGGAAGACCTTCTCTCTGGTTCAAATCCTTTAATTCCAAAATCAGGCTCTTTCCATTTGAAAGGACAGAGCACAGTGATATCATTTTCCATCAGCTCATTTAAATGCCGTAGTTTGCCCCTGTTTGCCGAGATTATATATGTGTGACCGATAACCAGGACCTTTTTCATGTAATTACTCCCTGGTAAAGTTTTTCCATCTTGTAGCTGATTATATCCCAACTAAAATCGTTTTGGACTTTTTTGGAAATAGTTTTAAAGAGTTTGGTTATGTTTTCTTTGTCGTTATAAATCTCTATGATTTTTTCCGAAATCCCTTCCGGTGTGACGTTTTCGCATATCAACCTTTTATCAAACTGTCCCAGGACTTCCCGAATGGATCCAACTGGAGTACCGATGACGGGAGTGGCGCAAGCCGCTGATTCAAGAATTGGTAAACCAAAATTCTCTTCGGTCCTTGTTGGCAGCACAAAAAGACCGGCTTCTCTATAAGAATCCGGCAGCTTTGAGTCCGGTATAAAGCCGGCAAAGAAAACATTATTGTTTACATTTAACCGGAAGGTCATCTCTTCCAGGCTGGACCTTAAAGGGCCATTGCCGCCGATCACCAAGGTGATGTCATACCCTTTATCAAGACAAATTTTGACTCCCTTAATCAAAATGTCCACACCCATTCTATGCACCAGGCGCCTTAAGGTGAGGACTAGAAAAGTCTCTTTGGAAAACCCGAAAGCGGTTTGCAGACCATGTGGTTTTGAGTCAGGAAAGAACCGGTCTGTTTCAACTCCACCTGGAATTTTTACAAGCTTATTATTGACATCAGGTTGAATGCGTCGCGCCTGGGTGATGCTGTAGTCGGACAATACAACTACCCGGCGCGCTTGATTCAGCAATCGTTTCTGCAACCATTTCTGCATCTTCATCTGAAGTTTAAGATAGGCGCCGTACATGAAACTTGACTGAGATAAAAGTAGCTCTGTTTCCGCCAAAAACTCCTTATCCCAGGGTCCGTAAAAACTGGCTATTAAAGGTATTGTTTTCTCATTGGCGATCTTCATGGGTCCTTGAGAAGAAAGAGTGAGATGGCAATGTACAATATCTATTTTCGAAGAAGCGGCCAATTCTCCAAACAGCTTTGCCGATCCCAAATATGATGAGGCGTAGTTTATTGGAGTAGGGCGGTTTTTTCGATGATACCGGTAAACTTTTATGCCTTTGTAGTCTTCTTTGTCAGGACTTTTTCCTGTTTCCTTGCATAAGACAGATACTTTATGCCCTTTCTTTAACTGGCAAAGGGCAAGGTTCTCAACCACACGCTCAACCCCGCCGGCTTCCGGGTAAAAACTGTCTGTGACGTGAACAATGGAAAGAGGCTTTTCAGATAATCTCAAATATACCACTCCCTGCAATCTTCGCACGGGTCCATATTAAAAATGCCTTTCAAGTGGGCGCCGCGAATCCTGTTCCATTTTTTACTTTTCCACAATTCCAATAATGGAGTCTTGTTCGCGTTGCCCACCTCCAGCGTATAAAAAACATCTTTGCAACAAACGGTAACTCTACCATCCCAGGAGATGGAAAGGTCTTTCCATAATTGCCTGCAAGGGAAACGGTTTTTCGGTTCTTTTGACAGGTCTAGTCTTCGATCCTTTACCAGCCCTCCAAAGGTATCAACCTCTTTTATCAATATCTGGTCTGATGGACCGAGTTTTGGTGTCCAATAATCACAAAAACCCTCAAGCTCGTTTCTGGTCTGATCCATAACCAGAATCTGAATGACACATTGGGGTCCCCTTTTAAGAACCTTCTTCAACGAAAGAAAAGTCTCAATATTCGCATACACTTTCTTGTAATCCGCGCCTTTTCTTAATTTTGAGAAAGTCTCTTGGCTAAAGCCGTCAACTGAGAAGATCAATTTGTCAAAACCGCTGTCTTTTATTATTTTTTCCGCCCTTCTTTTATCAAGAAGTACGGCATTAGTGCTTGTGTATACATTTGGCAGCCCGGCTTCCTTCCCGATCTTGGAAAAGTCTTCAAGCTCTTTGTGCAAGAGAGGTTCTCCCAAGCCCATTAGAGCAACGCCTTCAAAAATGTTCCTATACGGCGCCAGTTGCTTGATAATATCCACGAAAAGAGCCTTGTCCATTTTTCCCAAAGCTCTTTTTTGCGTGGGATGGGGACACATGGGGCATTTCAAATTGCAATGGTTGGTCACCTCAATATGAATCGCCTGAGCAAAGGGAAGAGATTTTTTTGAAACAGCTTTTCTCGCCTTTCTCAAAAAAGCGTGAAAAAGCTCTCTTTTTCCCCGACCCTTCCAATTTGACAATCTCTGCTTGAATGAGATATCTCTTTTTGTGTTTGAGAAGAATCTTACTTTCGGTCCAAAGCTTTTCATGATTACTTTTTGACCTCTTTTTTTGACTTTAACCTTGCCACGATGTCTCGCGCTGGAAAAACAAAGGCGAAGTAGAACTCGTAAAAGTCAACCCATAAGTTGGCGAAAAAAGGTATTTGCAAATAGCGAAATATTCTGGAAAATGTCAAATTGACCCTTTGTATTTCAAACTGAGGTGGATTGGTAAAAGGTTCAAACTGAAAACGGTGCTCAAAAAGAAAATGAGAAGCCTTGTTGTAAAGACCTAAAGGGCGAGGTTCGCTTCCACAGAAAAAATCTAGAAACCGTACGGAAAAAGCCCATTTGTGAGTTGGATCAGCAAAGGCGCTGCGGTTGGAAAAGTGGGGCGTGGTTATCTCAATTGCGCCACCGGGCTTAAGAATTCTGCTGACCTGATTCATAAAACCGGGTACCTTCTCAAGGTGCTCCACTATGTGGGAAGCAATTACAAGATCATAGGAATTATCATCAACAGGGTAGGGGAATTTATTTAAATCGTGAACAAGGTCAACGCCGGCAAAGGGGTGCAGGTCCACACCATAAGCGCCGGCTTTTTTTGATTTTCCACATCCAAGGTCCAAAATCATCATTTTTGATCTTCACCTGAATTTCTTATTAACATAATAAATCGTTTTCCATTATCCAGCACAGAGTAATTTCTGAAAAGAAATATCATTGCCGCGAAGACGGCCAGAAAAACGAATCCTTTAATAAAAAAGAGTCCGAAAAGGCTCTTGACGGCAATTTCGCGCTCAGTCCAGATAGTAACAATGGCGCCGGCGCCTGTGGCAATAGCCGGCGCCAAAAAAACCCTCATGTAGGAAATCTTAACATATTGAGCCAACTTAATGTAGGCTAGTAGAACTCCCAGTCCCATGGCCACGCCTACAGAAATAGCCGCGCCGGCGGCGCTGAATTTCCATACCATCAAAGGGCATAGAACAAGGACAACTCCCGCTTGAGCCATCAGAATCAGCCCAGCGATTTTTGGTTTGCCGATTGCGGTAAACAGCTC
>CAYSHR010000133.1:0-8226 GCA_964430795.1 uncultured bacterium | reverse complement strand
CAACAGGATTCGAACCATTGATTCTCTCGCTGAGAAAGTTCAGCGCCTTTCCCCAAAATCCCGAATAAAAATCGCCCACGGCCAGATGAACGCAAAAACCGTCGAGGATATTCTCATAGATTTCTCAAATCAGAAAATAGATATTCTGGTAAGCACCGCCATTATCGAGTCCGGCCTGGATTTTCCAAGAGCCAATACCATCATAATCCACAGGGCGGACCTCCTTGGGTTGTCCCAGCTATACCAATTAAAGGGCAGGGTTGGACGAGCCAAACGCAGGGCATATTGCTACCTGGTTATTCCCGGAGATAAAGCCATCACAAAACAGGCCAGAAAAAGGCTATCCGTTATACGAACATTCACCGACCTTGGAAGCGGTTATAAAATCGCGGCCCGGGACCTGGAGATTCGTGGCGCTGGAAACCTCCTTGGCCAGGAACAATCAGGACATATTGACGCTGTTGGATTTGAGATGTTTACCCAACTTCTTGATATCGAAGTAAGAAAACTGAGAGGACAGGACGTTAAAGAAGTCATTGATCCGGAGATTTCAATTCAGGTTCCGGCATTTTTACCAGAGGAATATGTGCCGGATGTAGGGCAGAGGCTCTCCATCTATAAACGACTATCCGACGCCAAAGAGAACAGGCAGATAGGCGCTATACTGGACGAACTGAACGACAGGTTCGGCATGCCCACAAGCCAGGTTCATAATTTACTAAAAATCATGGAGATAAAAATTCAGGCCAGAGAACTTAGCATAAAGTCCATTGAGAGCGGTCCCCAGAGCATAACTTATCTGTTTGATGACAGGACTTGCGTAAAGCCCAGCGTCCTTATAGAGTTTGTTACAAAAAACAGGGGGGATTTCCAGCTTTACCCTGATGGAAGTTTGGTAGAAAAAACAGATACATCTGACGCAAAGGAGCTTTTAAAAACCATTAAAAAAACCTTGCATCAGTTGGCCTGATATGCTAAATATGCCCGCTTGAAAAAGGGTTTTTGTAATTTCCTCAAGTATTTAAAGGTTTTAGATTTGCTTAAAGTTATCTTGAAAGGAGACAGTGCGTCATGAAATCTAATTGGTATTTGCTTATTGTACTGGCTATTGTATTGGCGTTTTGCTATTCATGCGGCGATACTTCAGGAGCTGGTAAAGGGTCAATCGCGTCAAAGAGTTGCGATAAAGTTCTGGCTACTGTTGGCGCCAGCAATATCTGCAATGAAGAATTCCAGGCCAGGCTGGAGAAAATACCGCCCTTTTACCGCAAAAGAGTAGCTACTGCCAAAGGCAAGCTGGAATATCTGAACAGAATGATTGAAGATGAGCTTTTCTATCTTGAAGCTCTCAAGCAAAAACTGGATAAAGATCCAGAGGTTGTCGCCCAGCTTTCCCAGATCGAAAAGAGCATACTCGCGGGAAAAATAAAGAAAACTCTCATGGAAGAATCCATAGAGGTTTCTGATGACGATGTAAAAACATACTTCGACGCCCATCAGGATGAGTTTATGTCTCCTGAGACTGTAACTGTTCGACATATTCTTTTCAGAGTTAAGCATAAAGCCACAGAGGAAGAGGCCGGCGAGAAAGAAAAGTTGGCAAAGGACGTTCTGGCGAAAATTAAAAGTGGGAAACTATCCTTTAAGGAAGCCGCCAAGCAATTTTCTGATGATAAAGCCAGCGCGAAAAGAGGCGGCGACCTCTCTCCAATCAAAAAGGGCATAAAGAGCGCCGAGTTTGAGAAGGCCGTTTTCGGTATGGAAAAAGCTGATGAGATATCAGGCGTATTTCGTGACCGCCGCGGTTTTAACATTGTTCAGTTTGTAGAAAAAACAAAACCCGCTCTAAAGGAGTTTGATAAAGTCGAAGCCAGAATACGCCGCAAGCTTCAGCAAAATTCCAGAAAAGATAAAATGGATGGTTTTGTGGCCAATCTTCGCAGCCGGAACCCGGTTGTTATTCATGAAGACCTTCTAACCGATGATGAGGTTGGCGCCGACGCCGCCGCCCCTCCCGCGGCTCTTCCCAAAATTGGTAAAGAGAAACCGGGAGCAAATACAGACAAGGGCGAAAAGGGCAAGTCCAAATAAAGTCGTCTCTAATATTGGGGGTTCAAATAGTGGACAAATCATCTCTTTTTGACCCCGGAAGATAGTTTTTTACGGGCGGAGGATGGATTTCCTTCGCCCTTTTATTCTATTTCGGTTTGTTTTAAATGAAGAAACTTGTTTTAACCCTGCTTTTGCTCTTTTGCTCTGTTATTCTCTTGTTCGGATGTAACAAGAAGAAGGATGGCTCCACCGGTTCCGCCCTTGCCATAGTTAACGGGCAGACCATCACCAGAGCTGATTTTATCAGGCAGCTTCATAAAAGCAGGGCGGGAAACCAGGAGCCATTGCCTTCGGATCCTGTTACGTGGCTTCAACTGAAAGTGGCTTTTTTAGACCAGATGGTGGAGAGGCTTCTTTTGGAGCAGGAGGGAGTGAGAAGGCAGATAACGGTTATGGAAGAGGAGGTGGAGGCCGCTTTTGATCAGATGAGATCGGATTGGCCCGAGGGTTCTTTTGACGGGGCGTTGAAAGACCGGCAATTGAATGAAAAGATGTTGAAAGAGGCTCTTTCTGATAACCTGTTGACTGAGATGATGGCTCAAAAAGTGGTTCTGCCCTCCATTGAAATCACAGAGGAGGATATTCAGTCCTATTATCGCAGAAACCCAAAGGAGTTTTCACGCCCGGAGCAGGTCCACGGGTTACAGATACTTTTAAAGACAGAGGCTCAGGCCGCGGAAATTCTTACGAGACTTGTTATGGACGGGAGCTTTTCAGACCTGGCCAGAGCTCACTCCATATCCCCCGAGGCAAATACCGGTGGTGATCTTGGTTATTTTGGAAAAGGCGTTATGCCCAAGGTTGTGGAAGACGCCTGCTTCGCTCTTGATGTAAACCAGACCAGCGATATTATAAAAAGCCAGTACGGTTATCATATTTTTCGTGTCAAAGATCGCAGGCCCGCCGCGGTAATTCCTTTGAACACGGCCAGGAAGGAAATTGTGGGCAAGTTGAAAAACGAAATGCTCGATGGCGCGTGGCGAACCTTTACCACTAAATTAAAGGTGTCGGCTCAAATGGATATAAACGAAGAGCTTTTAGCCTCTGTCAGCAGGGAAGAGATATGAGTCATAAAAAAGTATTGATATATTCTTTGATAATCGCGGTGATTCTCTCTTTCTGCTCCAGTTCATTTGCCCAGGGAGAAAAAATAACCGTGAACAGAATCGCGGCTATTGTGGATGACCATGTAATTACCGTGTTTGACGTAGAGCAAGCCTCCGGGCCCATTGTCGAGGCTTATGCCGCCGGCCCCGAGGCTAAAGCCCTGGACCCGGTTGCTTTGGCCCGAAAAGTTTCGGAAATAAAAATGCGGGTCCTAAACGACCTGATCGAGGAAAAGCTTCTTGAAGCCGAGGTGAATCGCCTTGGTATTCCTGTCCAAGACAGGGAGATAGACGAGTATATTGATAAAATAAAAGCCGCCCACCGGATGACCGATGAGCAGTTGGCCATGATGCTTGCTTCCGAAGGCACATCAACCACCGAATTCAGAGAGAAAATCAGGCTCCAGATTTTACGAGAGCAGTACGTCCGTTACAGGCTCAAAGAGAGAGTCGAGATTGACGACGAGGAGGCCAGGGCCTATTACAAGCAGCACCTCGAGGATTTTACCGCGGAAAAAGTAGTCACTCTTTCCGAAATAAGATTTTCAGTCTCACCTGACGCTCCTGATGAACAGAAGGATGTTATAAAAGCCAAAGTCTCCAGGATATATGAGGAGATTCTGGCTGGAGGCGATTTTGGGGCTTTGGCAAAAATTCATTCAGATGGGCCAACCGCCGATTCCGGAGGCGCTCTTGGTTCCTGGAAAATGCAATCGGAACTCGCTTCCTCATACAGGGATGCGGTAAAAGGGATAAAAAAAGGAGAAGTCGCGCCTCCCTACCTCGATTCCAAAGGCTATGTCATTCTCAAATGTATGGGCTGGAAACAAGAGAGCTATCTTCCCTTTGAAGATGTTGTAGGTAAAATCAAGGTCAAGCTCCAAAGAGAAGCGGCTCAAAGAGAGATGACAAAACTTGCCAAGGAATTACGGGCAAAGAGCTTTGTGGATATAAAAGTGGATGATCTTTAAACCAGCCACCAAATCAAATACCATTTTTCCAGAGACATCCGCCGGTATGCAAAAGGGCGTTCTAATCAAATGCCGGCATGGGCGCCTTGTGTGGAGACGTTCAATTTTCTAAGTTTGATGTTCATCAGGCTTGCCTCCCGAGAAGCTTCTTTATGTTCGGGCTCGATTTTTAGAACCTTGTTAAAGCTTTTCAGAGCGGCGGAAAAGAAGTGGTTTTCCTTGTAAAGTTTTCCCAGAAGCAAATGGGCCTCAAGATAATCAGGATTAATGGCAATGGCTTTTTGAAGCAGCTTTACAGGGTTCAGGCTTGAATCGGCAAGGGAGAGGCTTTGGGTTTCCTTGGCTGATAACATCCATATGGTCTTGGCCAGTTTGGTGTAGTTTTCGGGGTTTTTCTTATCAACCTCGTTGGCTTTTAAAAGAGCCTGAACTGCCAGGTCCGGCCGCCCTTTCCTCAAACATTCTTTATAGTTTGAAAAGTCCGTTTCCTCTTTTCCGGATTGGCGTTGATTGTTTCGGGGAACCTTTTTTGCTCTGTTCCGGTTCAGGGAACTTAGATCGGTTCTAAAGGATTGGCCGTTCTTAGAAGAGCGCTGCCGGCAATCTTTTTTTCCTTGCCCTGCTTCTTCACGAAACTTATAAACACCTAACTGAAAAAGTGTCCATATTACATGAAGAGAATCTTCCTTCGGGCACAAGGAGAGTTCCAGCAATCCCCGGATATCGATATTGTCCCTGGCTTTTACAACCAGACTCTTCTCTTTATCGGAAAAGTTACAGTTTTCAAAATAGCCAAAGGCATCCTCGTTTACATGAAAAGGCGTTGACATGTGGCCGGCAAATTTCTTCGCGATTTCATTTTTTGTAATGGCACCCTTTGCTCCTTTAAGAAAAATATCTGGAACAGAAAGGCCGCGTAATGAATTTCCCCTGCCTGCCTTGGACTTCCCGTAAAAAGAAAACCCTCCGGTTTTCCAGCCAAAAGGAAGCAGCAGGCATTGTTCAGACTGGTAGGCAACGGACCTGGCAAGCTCCTCTGTCGAGATGATTTTCATGGAAATAAGCACCTCTTTAAAGGGCAGGTTTTTTCTTTTCATCACTCGTTTTGCTTCTTTTAAACGGGTCCTGTCGATTAAACATTTCTTTTGCAGTAAATTGGCAAGAGTCAACTTCTTCGCGCCATGGCTTTTAGCTTTTACAGGAAGGCCCTGCCCCATACTGACCCAGACCCTGATCTCTTTGGACTCCACCACAAGGACCCCGGTCTCTTTATTGCTTGCCAGGGCTGATAAAATCTCAGGGTATGAAATATGATATAGGTTACCTTTGTATTTTGCCTGCTTACCTCGAAGGACTTTTTTTGTTTTTCTCTTTTTCTTTGCCGGACCAATGCCAAAATGACCGGCGATAAGCTTTTGCAACTCAAGTTTACTTACAGGCTTTTTTAAGACGCCATCGGCTGAAATTTTACGTAACATTTCAGGATTTTCAAACATGCGATTACCGCTTTCGGCTATCAAATAGACAGGCACTTGAGGATTTTTCGGACTTTCCCTTATCTTGCCAATCATTTCAGGCGTGCTGATATCCGGCAACACTAACTCTGTAAAAAGAATGTCCGGGGATTCGAGGAAAAATTTTGAAAGGCCGTCTTTCCCATTTTGCGCTCTAATAGAGGGAAGTCCCATTGAAGAAATATAGTTGTGGATATTTCGGATTACATAAGTGTCCGGCCCTATTATAAGGGTTTTAAAATTCATTTCCCGCCCTCCAGGGAAATCCGGTTTGTTTAAAATGGGCGCCTCGAAAATTTCAGCATTCTTTTTATTTTTCGGAAGAAATAAAAAAAACCTTATGTAAATTGGAGAAGCGGGGGATTTTTCTTTAGAAGATGATGTTATTTTATGGCAGGACCCAAGCCCGGGCTTTTAAGAGACCGATTCAAAAGTTCTTTCCTGATTTTTCATTCCTTGATTAGGAAATATCAATATCCGGATAATGTTTTTTTACGCAATCAGGACAAATTCCATGAGTAACCTCTGTTTCGGTATAGGTCTGTATATATTCAGCAACATCTTTCCAATAGCCTTTATCATCACGCACTTTTTTACAAACCGAACAGACAGGCAGGAGCTTTTTAAGTTGTTTAATCTCGTTTTTTGATTTTTCCAGAGAAAGCCGCGCCTCCAGCAACTCTTTTTCCCTTCTTTCCTTTATGGTTACAAATACTTGCAGAGTAATTAAAGAAGGGAATGAGATCATAAGATATATGACCATATTATGCAGAATGTAAAAGTTGCTGAGAAACAATCCTCTTAAGTTTGTTTTTAGACCTAATGTCAATAATGGAGCATAAGAGATAATCCCGGAGTATTCCATATAGGCCATTACAAAAAGAGCGGTAGTCATAAGGGCATAATAAAACAAGACCGCCCTCATTCCTATAGTCGCTTGCAATCCAGTGGCGATGGCCAGGTACATCAAAATCAGCAGGCTGTTTTGCGATCCGGCATTGTGTATGTGAAAAAGACTGAACACGACAAAGGCGAAAGTGCCAAGGTGCATGCTCGCTGTCAGAACAGCAAAAGATGAACCAAGCTTAAAAAAATGGCTGATCAGGTTTACGCTAATAAGAACCAGAACCGCCAGTAACATGCAGGTGTTTGCTATAATAAAATTTGCCGCGCCGGCACTGCTTATGGGGAGATATTTTACAGGAAAAATTAAATAAACTCCAAGAATCTGCGTGACAATCAGAAGAACTAAACAGCCGGCGAATATAAGTGCTGATCTTAGGGCGAGCTTTTTTTTGAATGACTCCTCAGAAAGAAGATCTCCATGAGTGGGGTATCGACCTGAATTTGATTTTTCTTCAACCATGCTTTTTTACCACTTTGTCACCATTCAAAGGGCAGCACTTCTCCTGCCTGGAAAACCCCTTGATGCTTGATTTTTTGAATGGATTTAATTCCCAGTTGAAGATGCTGTTCACAATATTGATCAAGAATGTTATCAGTTGAGCTTGTTGTTTTTACTCCGGAGCGAAGCAGGGGCATGTCTGAGATTAACATTATGGCGCCAATGGGCTTACCCATGGCGTATCCCACGGAAAACAGAGCGGAAATTTCCATGTCAATTCCCACCACCCTTTGCTCCCGCAAGGTTTCGGAAAATTCTTCGTCAAACTCCCACATTCGGTAATCCGTAGTTTTAAAAATGCCCGATCTTGTCCGAATCCCCATGTCCCTGGCTGTTTGAGCCATAATATGCTGTATCTTGAAGTTGGGCTCGGCAGGTACATTGCTATGCAAATAGTGATGAGATGCCCCCTCGTCTCTTATTGAGGCGGTGGGAAGGACGAAGTCGCCCACATTCATCTCCTCCGCGAGACCTCCGGCAAGGCCAAGCATAATAACCGCGTCCACCTGATCCAGGTAGGAAACGCAATGCATGGCCATTGCGGCAAGAGGGGCGCCAATGCCAAAGTTGACCATGGAGATATCCAGCTCCTTGTTATGAATCACGTCCCAATGATGAGAGGTCTGTTCATGTTCACCAAGCTCCTTGAATCGATTAAGGTAGGCGTCGAAATTGGTTAGCAACACAAAGCGTCTAAAAGTATGAGGTTCGGAAGCCGAATACCTTCTTAAGGTATGCTTTACATATGAATCAGGCCTCAGAGGTTTCTGATAAGGCATGGAGTGTTCTCCTGAAAGAATAATAATTAGTACTTGCTTGAATCACACAAATTCAATGTCATTATTCAGAAAAGAGGAGAAAAATAAAGAAAAATTTTCTTTTAATCATTTAATCGTAACAAAAGATCAGTTTTGCACCCCTATTCGACCTATTCCGCCTATTCCTGGGACGGCCTATTCCGGGGACGCAATACTTAATTAGCTCCCGTCCCGAAATAGCCCTTTTTCGCGATCTCGGCGTCAATCGGCGGTTTTGGTTGCGGGGAGTACATGAGTACGCCTCCGGAAATAAACCGGATTCGTACAAAATAGTTGCTTTCTTAGCAAGGCCGGAAGTAT
>CAYSHR010000132.1:0-8265 GCA_964430795.1 uncultured bacterium | reverse complement strand
TATCAGATTTCACCAAAAGAGGGGTACACATATATTAATCCCGCGGTTCAGAGAATTCTGGGATACACCCCTAAGGAAGTGATGGAAGACCCTGATATCGGGTCAAAGACCATTCACCCAAATAGCTCTTTATTATTGAAGAAGATCGAATCCGGCAATGTTGATGAGGATAAGGAACATATATTTCAGATATATTCAAAAAAGGGCGATCTTCTCCAGATAGCTACCCGATATACATTGTTGCGAAATGAAAAAGGGGTTTTAACGGTAATTGAGGGAATTTCCCGGGACATAACCCAGCAGAAACAGGCGGAGAAAGCCCTGCGGGAAAGTGAAATGAAATATCGCGCGATTTTTAACAGCATCACAAGCCCCATGCACGTTCTTGATGCCGACTTTCGAATAACCATGGCAAATAAAAAACTGTTGGAGATGGAGAATAAAACAGAGGAAGAAATCATAGGCAAGCTTTGTTATGAAATTCTTAAGGGAAAAAAGGAGAGATGCGAATTATGCGCCGTCCAAAAAGCAATAAAAACCGGCAAACCAGCCACAATGGAGGATAAGTATTTTCTCGCTAATGGCTCTTTGGGCTATTTCAACTTTTTCGCTTATCCAATATTTGACGAGAATGGAGAGTTGGTTGAGATTGTCAAGACCACCACTGATATTACTGAAATAAAGAAAGCCGAAAGACTCTTGCGCTTTCAAAGAAACATCGCTCAGGCCCAATTCGACTGGCAGGATATGCCCCGGATTTTCAACAAGATTCTGGCAACTATCATGGAATTGAAGGAGGTAGATTGCGGAGGCATATATTTGGTTGACAAAAACTCCGGCGCGCTTGATCTTGCGGCTCAAATCAACCTTCCTCAGCCATTTATAAAAAGCGCGAGCCGTTTCGAGGCTGATTCGCCCCAGGCCGGACTGGTAATGGAGGGCAAGCCAATTCACCGTCGTTATGATGATGTCTTGCCTGGAGAAAAGGATTCCATACGTAATGGTGAAGGGCTGCGCTCTGTTGCCATTATTCCCATCAAACATGAGGGGCGTGTTATCGCCGCTATAAATATCGCCTCCCACACTCAAAATGAGATACCGGAAGATGTTCGGTTTTTCCTTGAAACCGCCTCAGCCCAGATCGGCGCCATCATTACAAAAATAAAGTTGCAACAGTCATTGCGGGAAAGCGAGGAACAATACCGTCTTTTGGCGGAGAACGCTTCTGACAATATCTGGGTTCTCAGACTGGCTGATTTGCGTTTTACCTATATAAGTCCCTCTGTAACAAAAATATTCGGTTACACCCCCGAAGAATCCATGGCTATGGAACTGGACGAACACATGCCCCCTGATGCTTTAGAAAAAATGAGCATAAACCTTGCCCAGGAATTGGAAAACGAAAATAAGCCCGGCGTGGACAAAAACAGATACCGGACTTTTGAAATAGAGCAATATATAAAGGGCGGCGGTACGATCTGGACTGAGATAACAACCTCCTTTATCAGAGACGACCATGGCAAGCCCGAGAGCATACTCGGGATTACCCGGGACATTTCCAAGCGCAAAAAGGCAGAGGAAGAAAAAGCAAAGCTCGAAGACCAGCTTCGTCATGTACATAAAATGGAAGCCATTGGCCGTCTTGCCGGCGGCGTAGCCCACGACTTTAATAACATCCTGACCGGCATCACCGGCTACACCGAGATGGTCCAGTCCTCCCTGGACCATTCCGATCCTATATATATCGACCTGGAAGAGGTCAGAAAAGCCGCTGAGAGAGCCGCCGGATTGACAAACCAGCTTCTGGCTTTTTCACGCAAGCAGATTATCGACCCGAAGGTGATCGCGCCAAATGATATTCTTGATAATTCACAAAGGATGATCAGCCGCATCATTGGCGAGGATATCGATTTTCTGTTTATGCCGGGCAAGGAGCTTTGGCGAATCAAGGCCGATCCATCTCAACTCGACCAGATTTTTGTTAATCTGGCTGTAAACGCCCGGGATGCCATGCCCGGCGGCGGCAAGCTGACCGTGGAAACCCAGAATATAATCATTGATGAACAATATAGTAAATCTCACGCTGGAATAAAAGCCGGCGGCTTTGTAATGCTGGCGGTTACCGATACCGGGTGCGGTATGGATGCCGAAATCCTCGAACATATATTTGAACCCTTTTACTCCACCAAAGATAAGGAAAAGGGGACCGGTCTTGGGCTTGCCACGGTCTACGGCATCATAAAACAGAACAAGGGCTTTATTAATGTCTATTCAGAGCCCGAAAGAGGGACAACCTTCAAGATTTATTTTCCCGCGGTAATGGAAGAAGCCGAAAGGATCAGCCCAAGGTCGATGACAGTCTATCTCACAGGCACGGAAACCGTGCTCCTGGTTGAGGATGAACAGATGGTGCGTAAACTTGCCAAAAAAGTTTTGACCCAGCACGGCTACAAAATTATAGATCGGAACTCAGCAGAGGAGGCTTTTCCATATTGCGAAAACCTCGACCGCCACATAGACCTTTTACTGACGGATGTTATTATGCCTGGAATGAACGGCAGGGACTTGTACGTGAAGCTAAAAGAGAAGCGGCCGGACTTAAAAGCTCTCTTTATGTCGGGATATACCGAGAATGTCATCGCCCATCACGGCGTCCTGGAAAAAGGTACGGAATTTATTCAGAAGCCCTTCACTATCGAAGCCCTGGCCCGAAAAGTTCGGAAGGTGCTGGATAACTAGGAAAAGGATTCAATAAAATAACTTTTCCAGTGAGATGATTCAGGGTGATATTGGCTAAAAAGGCGTTGGCTATCCCGTCGCGGTTGTATGGAGGCCAGGATCACCGGTAATTTGCAACGCCCATGGTTTCAATTAGATGACAGATCGAAGCTGTCACAATACAACTTGCCGCCGTAGTCAAAAACAGGGGCGTTTTTTTGGGAAATATCCGTTCCATCACCCTGCGCCCAATCTCCAGAGACATCATCATGGTAAAGGTCCAACCAAAGACGATGACGATGGGAATAGTAAAAACCCGCACTGTTTCGATGTTGATGTAATAGATGTGATTGAACCAGTTGTGGTGGGTGAGAAATTCCTTGACTGTAAAAAAGCAGATGCACCAGACAAAGAAAATCATGGTCGGTTTGAGCCCCCGCCGCCGAATCAGGGCATAGAGCAGGACGATCATTCCGATGGCGGCGCAGATTGTAAAAACCTGAAATGACCAGGATGTCCCAGGTAAAATCCGACTCATCAATCCCTTCCTTCTTTCCAGGAGCCACAAAAGAACATCAAAGTTACGGAAAAACGCTATGACAACAATATTTTCGGAGGATGGCTGAATCGGGCTATCCTGTAAATATGATGGTTCAAGCAGCAGGTAATCGTTCAGTGATAAGGGAGCAAGGTGGCAGGGTTTGAGATCGGGGGACATGACCCTATTTCTTAACAATGGCCGGTATTGTCAATAATATTAGGAAAATGGGGATCGTGTACCCCGATCTCATATATGAAAATCCGGGTACACGTAACAAGTATATGTCCCCGCTTTTCCCAAAAGCCCCCTTGTAACTGAACGATTACAAGCAGCAGCGGTAATGAAACCTGATGAAACGAGCAACCGGGAAAAGTTTTTGGGCAAGAACTATTCAGCCATTTTTTAATCGGCCAATATCTCATTGACTATCGCGCTGCCGAATTGTGAGCCCGAAAGAGCTTTAACGTCTGGCGACCACCGGGCGAGGTCCGCTGTCATCTGACCCTTGGCAATGGCTTTTGTCAGGGACGTAAACACCAGGTCCCCAGCCTTCTCCCAACCGATAAAGCGGAGCATCTGGCATCCGGCGACAATTAAGGAACTGGGATTGGCTATGTCACGGTCCGCATACTTGTTCGCTGTTCCATGAGTCGCCTCAAACACAGCCGTTTTTTCACCGATGTTGGCGCTTGGCGCCAGACCCAGCCCGCCTACAAGAGCGGCCGCGGCGTCTGACAGGTAATCTCCGTTCAGATTTGTTGTCGCCACAACCGAGTGTTCCGCTGGTCTGAGGATTATGTCCTGGAACATGGCGTCGGCTATCCGGTCCTTTATCAAGACTTTTCCTGGCGGAGTCTCGCCCCTGTGTTCCTTGTTTACCTGATCCCAGGTTACTGTCCCGTCGCCGAATAATTCTCGCGCCGCTTCATAGCCCCAGGTAACAAACGCGCCTTCGGTGTATTTCATAATGTTTCCCTTGTGGACCAAAGTAACCGAGGGGAGCTTGTTGTCAATGGCGTGTTCGATGGCCATGCAAACCAGACGGCGACTCGCTTTTCTGGAGATGGGCTTTATGCCAAGAGCCGACTGGAGGGAGATCGGGGAATCGCCCTTAGCTTCGAGCTTCTGGTTTATTAAGGTGATAATATCCTGGGCGGTTTGACTATTAGCGGGCCATTCAACGCCGGAATATACATCCTCGGTGTTTTCCCGAAAGATAACAAGATTCACCTTTTCCGGATTCTTTTCAGGAGAAGGAGTCCCCGGGATATAGCGAATAGGGCGCACACCGGCATATAAGTCCAGGGATCGCCTGATAGCTACGTTGAGGGAGCGGAAGCCGCCTCCCACCGGCGTTGTCAGAGGGCCTTTCATAACCACGGAAAATCTGCGTATCGCCTTTAAAGCGTCATCGGGAAGAGGCTGTTCTTTTCCATAGAGTTTGCATGCCATTTCTCCTGCGAAAATCTCAAACCACTCGATCTTCCGTTTGCCTTTATAAGTTTTTTTTACCGCGGCGTTAAGAACCTTTTCTGTCTGCGCCCATATTTCAGGACCGATGCCGTCCCCCCTGATAAAAGGAATGATGGGGTTGTCGGGAGTCTTAGGTTTCTTTTTGCTGAATGATATCTTTTCACCAGTTTCAGGCATTGTAAGTTTATCGAATTTTTCCATGGATATCTCACTTTTTATTTGCGCGAATATAGTTGACCAGACCTCCCGCGAAAAGGATTTCCCTTTCCCTCTTCGAAAGGTTCAATTTTGCCTCAAATGAGCTGTTTTGCCCTGTAGTCAAGGTGATTTCGCCGCTTTTTAGCACACTTTCGCCCAATCCGGTCACGGAAACAACATCCCCTTCCGCAAGCTTTTCGTATATCTTTCTTTCTATTACAAAAGGGGCGATGCCGAAATTTATCAGATTGCTTCTGTGGATTCTCGCGAAGGATACGGCAAAGACCCCGCGGACGCCTAAAAACGCCGGCGCCAATGCCGCGTGCTCTCTGCTGGACCCCTGCCCGTAGTTTATTCCGCCAAGGATAACTCCCCCGCCTTCTTTTTTAGCTTTTGCCGCGAAACCCTTGGTCATCCGGGAAAAAACAAATTCCGATATGGCTGGGATATTGGATCGCAGAGGCAATATCTTAGGGCCGGCCGGTATTATATCATCGGTTGTAATATCGTCCCCGGTCTTGATCAGAATCTTCAAGGAGAATGAATCGGGCAGAGAGGGCATGTCCGGAAGAGATATTATATTTGGTCCCCATTTTATTTTTATATCTTTGCTGTTTTTTGGGGGGAAGATGAAATGACGTCTGCCCTTTACATCCACCTTGGGAAAAGAATCAGGAGGCGGCTTGTCAAGAGTCGAAGGGTCGGTCAATTTGCCTGTAAGAGCTGTTGCCGCCGCTGTTTCAGGGCTTGTAAGATAGACTTCCGAGTCTGCTGTTCCGCATCTTCCCTTAAAATTCCGGTTGAAAGTGCGTACAGAAACGCTGCCCGAAGGCGGCGCCTGCCCTGATCCAATACATGGGCCGCAAGCCGGTTCAAGGATTCGCGCTCCGGCCTTGATGAAATCCACCAGTACGCCGTTTTGGACAAGCATTTCAAGAACCCGGCGGGAACCAGGCGCGATTACAAGGCTTACTCCCGAAGATGCTTTTTTATCACCCAATATCCAGGCTGCTTTCATCAAGTCGTCAAAAGATGAATTGGTGCAGCTTCCAATCACAACCTGGTCAACCTGAATTCCTTCCACCTCCTTGACCGAAACAGAATTGTCCGGGCTGTGGGGCTTTGCCACCATCGACGCTATCTTGCCAAGGTCAACCTCGATAATCTCCGAATAAGAAGGATCATTGTCCGCTTTGAGTTCCCGCCAGGGTCTTTGCCCGGGTTTGGTCTCAAGAAAGGAGCGGGTTCTCTGGTCGGAGGGGAATATTGACGACGTAACTCCCAGTTCCGCGCCCATGTTGGCAATTGTCCCTCGCTGGGGAATGGATAATGTTTTTACCCCTTCGCCTCCATATTCAATAATTTTCCCCACGCCCCATTTTACAGAAAGAAGGCTAAGCAGATAAAGGATAACGTCCTTCGCGCCGGACCATGGAGCAAGTTCGCCTTTTAAGCAAACAAGGACTATCTTGGGAACTTTCAGATAAAAAGGGCGCCCTGCCATGGCCGCGGCGACATCAAGACCTCCGGCGCCAATGGCCAGCATCCCAATGGCTCCGGCAGTGGGAGTGTGGGAATCAGAACCAAGGAGGGTTTTTCCAGGGATGGCGAATTGTTCCAGGTGAAGTTGATGACATATGCCGTTGCCCGGCAAAGAAAAAACCAACCCATGGCGCGCTGCGGAGCTTTGCAGGAAAAGATGATCGTCGGCGTTTTCAAAACCGCCCTGGAAAGTGTTGTGATCCACATATGAGACGGACAACTGGGTTTTTACACGCTCCTGGTCCAAAGCCATGAATTGAAGCATAGCCATGGTGCCGGTGGCGTCCTGGGTAAGGGTCTGGTCTATTCTTATGGCGATTTCCCCATCGGTAAAAAGATCGCCCTTCGCCAGATGCCTGGACAGGATTTTAGAAGTCAGGGTTCCCTTCATGGACCTTATCTTTTATCAATATCTACATAAGGGCGATCATGGTCGCCAATGTATTGCAAAAGAGGGCGATAGAGGCGGTTGGCGCTTACCTGCTCGACCCAATGGGCGGCCCAACCCACAACCCGGGCAATGGCGAAAACGGTTGTAAATAAATCTTTTGGGATTTTCAGGTTCTCAAAAACAATCCCGGAGTAGAAATCCACATTGGGATAGATGTTTTTACTGCCCAATTTCTCTTTTACAACTTCTTCGAGGCGTAATGCCGTATTGTAGAGGTTTCTAAACTCCTCGCCCCCTTCATGTTCCAGGAATGTTTCCAGAAAAGAAGAGGTAATCGAGGCTCTGGGGTCTTTTACCTTGTAAATCCGATGGCCGATGCCCATGATTTTCGTTTTGGTGGAAAGCATCTCTTCCACAAAGCTTTCCACATTATCGGGATGACCGATGGAGTAAAGCATTCTCAATACTCTCTCATTGGCGCCTCCATGCAAGTTGCCGCTCAAGGCGCCGACTGCCCCCGAAACTGCCGAATAAAGGCTGCCGTTAGTTGAACCGATTATCCTGCTCACAAAGGTCGAGGCGTTCATGGTGTGCTCGGCGTGCATTATCAGAAGTTTATCAAATATCCTGGCAAGTTTCGGATCAGGGGGTTCGCCGGACAACATAAAGAGAAAATTCTCAGCATGGGTGTACTTGGATATGCACGGAAGAGGCTCCTCGCCGTTTCTATGACGATTAAAGGCCGCCACCATGGCCGGCACTTTGGCAATCAGAGAAATACAGCGGCGAAGATTATGAATTGGGGAGGAAACATCGTCTGAGTAAAAATCCTCCCCCGCGAGCATGGTGATTCCTGACTGGAGAGCAATAATAGGGTGCATGCCCACCGGGAAGTTCTGTATCGCGTCTCGAACCGAATGAGGCAGATGCCTCTGTTTGGCAAAGAGGGTATTGAACTGGTTAAACTCCCGATGAGTTGGAAGATGGTTGCGCAAAAGTAAATAAACCGTCTCCTCGAAGGTGCTGTTTTGAACCAGATCGCTGATGTTTATGCCGCGATATTCCAGAAGACCCTGCTTTCCATCCACATATGAGATTGTGGATCGGGTGAGTACGACTCCCTCGAGGCCTGGTTTAAAACTGAGAAGTTTCCGCTCTTTTTTCTTTTTTGTATTCTGATTTCCGTTGTCATTCTTGCGGTTTTTTGCGTTGTTATTCAGCATAATTCTTCCTTAATGTGTTATTCAATCTTATAATATCTTAACGCTTTTGAGTTAAAACCCATGAGATAAGGCTAATATGTTACCTTAAAAAGACTTGTAAGTCAATAACAATTTTAGAACCCGGGTAACCATTCAGTTATCGATGGTTAATGTGTCATAGGCGCGAATCTTGTATTCGC
>CAYSHR010000131.1:0-8318 GCA_964430795.1 uncultured bacterium | reverse complement strand
CTCAGGCTCGGGCTCGGGTTCCGGCGCCTATTGAGGAAGAGGAAGAGATATACGAACCGGAACCCGAGCCCGAGCCTGAGCCCGAGCCGGAACCCGAACCTGAGCCTGAGCCGGAGCCTGAGCCGGAACCAGAACCGGAGCCCGAACCGGAACCCGAATTCGTTGATCCTGAAGACGATGAAGAGGCCGGCGATGATACTACTGACGACGCTGCTGATGAAGAACCCTCCGGCCCCGACAATAATGCCTGGGATGACCTGGAAAAGGAGTTTTTTGCTCAAAAGGAGAAGAAAGGGGACGAGTCCTTTCTTGTCAATCCATCTCTTGTCCAGATCGGCGGTGAAGGTAAGACCTATGAGCTTCAGCCCGAGGAGACACTTATCGGATCAGCGGAGTTTAGTGATATCGTTCTGGATATGCCCTCCATTGAAAAAAAACATGCCAAGATCAAAGCCGAAAGAGGGCATTGGGTAATTCGTGACCTTAGAAGCAAATCCGGAACCTGGGTAAACGGTAAGAAGATTAAAAAATCAAAGCTTAACCACCTCGATCAGGTCAGACTGGGTGATTTGAGATTCAATATCAAGCTGATATAATAAACCTGAACACTCGGCCACAAATTTCCCGCCGGGTGTTTTTTATTCTATAAGCCATAAGGAAGTGGATCGGTAACTGGTGTGCCGCCCGGACTTCAAATTCGGTGTGGGGCGCTAACCCCGTCCCAGGTGGGTTCGATTCCCATGCACTTCCGCCAGATTTAATCAGGGGGTACAGGTAGTTACGAACCAGTAGCCCCTGATTTTTTTTGGGGTGTGCCCGGAAGTGTGACTCAAAACTTTTCTTCTTAAAAGTGATTAAAGCAAATTCCAAAAAGAAAAACATCAGATATTTACAAGGTCAAGCCTCTTTTGGCATTCCTCGACTGTGGCGACCTTTCTTCCCTGGTCCCGGACCATTTTCGCGGCCTTTGCCACAAGGTCGCTGTTGGATTTTGCCATCTGCCCGGCGGTTACATAAAAATTATCCTCAAGCCCCACCCTTACGTTTCCTCCTATGGCGATAGCGGTGGCAACCATTCTCCATTGATGGTGGCTTATTCCAATAACCTCCCAATCACTATTTGGAGGGAGCATATCCACCATCTTTAAAAGGTTTGCCGTAGTAGGCGCGATGCCGCCCATGACCCCCATTATCAGGCTGTATTGATAAGGTTGTTTTAAGAGTCCCATGTTAATAAGGGGAAATGAATTTCCAATATGCCCTGTATCAAAACACTCCATTTCGGGTTTTACCTTTACCGAATTCATGGCTTTTACGATCTCGATAATTTCCGAGAAAGGGTTGGTAAATACAAACTCGAAAACGAATTCCTTCTTCTTCTGGTTGTATTTCGCGTAATTCATGGACCCCATATTCAGGGCGCCGATTGCCGGCTTGATGTTAAGGACAGGCGCCGTCTTTTTCTCTGTTGGAATTCCCACAGCCCCTGTTGAAAAATTGATGATTATCGGACACGCGTCCCTTATTGCGTCATAAATCGCTTTATAATCCGTGACCTCGTAACTTGGCGCGCCCTGGGGAGTTCTGGCGTGGACGTGCACCACCGCGGCGCCGGCTTCATAGGCTCCCTTTGCCTCAGCGGCATATTCCTCTGGAGTATAGGGTATGGCCTGGCATTGATTTCGGTTTGCCACCACTCCTGACAGGGCGCAGGTAATCATGCAAGAGCGTTCAAAATTCTGATTTTCTCTGATCCACATTGAACCCATAATTTTTATCTCCAAAGGAAATTAACGGTTTTTCCAGACCGGTTTTCTTTTCTCTATAAAAGCCAGCATGCCTTCCGCGGCGTCTTCAGTTTTTACAACTTCAGTAAGTTTGTCGCACAGGTAATCAAGGGAGTCGAAGAAGTCCATGTTTTCAATAGCCGCCAGGGCCTGTCTGCCGATTCGTATGCCGCTGGGTCCCTTACTCGCGATGACGTTAAGAAGTTCCTTTACCGCGTCGTTAAAATTCTCTTTTGGAAAATGGCTGTTTATAAGGCCAATTGTCTCAGCCTCATCAACCTCGAGAAGGCGTGCTGAATAGATCATCTCAAGAGCTTTATTTCGTATGCAATTTCGCAGAATCAAGGCACTGACAATAAGAGGGAAAACGCCGACATTGACTTCAGGTGTACCGATCTTGATTCCATCCCTGGCGTAAATGATATCACAGGAGAGCATCAAACCCAGACCTCCCCCAAGGCAATGGCCGTTTAGCTTTGCCACAAGGGGCTTGGAATAGTTGTGCAGTTTCTTCATCAGTTCCGTATATCTTTTAGACCCGCCTGTGGGATCACCGGCGGCCAAAGCGGCTTTTATGTCCATGCCGGAACAGAACATCTTCTGGCCCGCCCCTGTAAAGCAGACAACTCGAATCTCATCATCATTTTCGGCCTTATCAAGATATTGGAAAATCAGGTCGATCATCTGGAAATTCAGGGGATTGCGTTGCGGCGCCCTGTTTAGAGTAATCCAAGCGGCGTTATCCCTGGTTTCATATAAGACTTCAAGTTCACTCATTTGCCTTTTCTCCCTCATCCTCCGATTTATTATCGGCTTCAATTTCGATTAATATTTCGCCGGGACTGACGCTGTGGCCTTCGCCGGCATTGACTGCTGAAACCGTACCGGAATAGGGCGCGGTGAGTGTATTTTCCATTTTCATGGCTGATAGGATAATTACTTCCTGCCCTTTGTCTACCTCCTGGCCGATTTCCACAAGCACCGAAACCACTGTGGATGGAGTCTGGGGCGTGATCTCTTTTGGTTGATCCAAAGTGTTTTTTCGTTTTGATGTTTTTCGCGATAGTTGGTCGGCGTCCTGAATAAATCTCGCCTTGCCCTTATGCCATACCCAAACTCCATCATTTACCTTGACGATATATAAGTTGAGAGATGGTCTGTTTTCCATTTGAAGATGAAGAAGATTTTCAGATGCAGGGCAGGGGGTAGCTACCAACGTTTCATCTCCAAACGCGATACGATAACTACCTTCCTTCTCATCATTATCTACCTTCACCTTTTCATTGTTTTCGCCTATCGACAAGTTGAATTCCATTAAGATTCCTTCCGAAAAACTATTTCGTGCTATCCCAATCGCCCAAAGTCTCAAAGGGGGTTGATATCCTGGAGGTTCCCGATTCCGGTTGAGTCGGGGACCCTTGTTTTACCATTACAAGCTCATTAAAAAGATATCCAAGGCTCTCAAAATGGCAATCGGATCTATCAGATGGCTTCCAGTTCTTAAAATGATCAGGAATAAAATTGGAATGGGTACTGCCATTTCTAAAAGGCTTTGAACAAAGAATCTCTATCATAAACTCGATGGACGTCTTTACTCCAAGAACCACGCAATCCTCAAGAGCGCGGATCATTCTATCGATGGCCGCCTCCCTTGATTCAGCCAGGACGATAAGCTTGCCGAGAATGGGGTCATATTGTATGGGGACTTCAAAACCGGAATAGACGCCCTTGTCAAACCTGACTCCGGGACCGGCAGGATCATTTTGAAAAAGTATCCTTCCCGGGCTTGGTAAAAAATCATCTTCGGGAGATTCAGCATAAAGCCGGCACTCAATGGAGTGTCCTTTGGTTGTAATTTCATCCTGTGCAAACCCAAGTTTTTCGCCGGAGGCAATATTCAACTGATGGCGAACAAGATCAAGACCCGTAATCATTTCAGTAATTGGATGCTCAACCTGGAGCCGTGTATTTACTTCCAGGAAATAGAAGTTGCCCTTTTGATCCAGGAGAAATTCCACCGTCCCGGCGTTTACATAACCCGCTGCTTTGGCTGCCGCCACAGCGGCTTTTCCCATTTTGTTTCTAAGCTCATCATCTAAAGCGGGGCTTGGAGTCTCCTCGATAATTTTTTGATGCCTTCTCTGAATGGAGCACTCCCGTTCATTCAGATGAACAACATTCCCAAAGGAATCAGCTAAAATCTGAAACTCAACATGCCGGGGTTTTTCAAGGTATTTCTCTATGTATACGGCGCCATTCCCAAAAGCGTTTTTTGCCTCGCTGGAAGCCTGCCGGGCCGAGGTTAGAAGATCGTCGGGTTTTTCCACAACCCGCATTCCTTTACCACCGCCACCGGCCGCGGCTTTTATAAGCACCGGATATCCGATTTGCTTGGCTTCTTTCAAGAGACCGGCATCATCAGAGTCAGTGGAGATTGTGCCTGGAATAATCGGGACGTTATTATCTTTCATCAATTGCCTTGCTCTGGTTTTATCGCCAAGGACGGCTATCACATCCGCCGGTGGACCAATAAAAACAAGGCCCGCGTCAGTAACTTTTTTGGCGAATTGAGCATTTTCAGAAAGAAAGCCATATCCTGGATGAATTCCCTGGGCGCCGGTTTCCTTTGCCGCTGAAATAATTTTATCCATGCTAAGATAGCTCTTTGAGGGTTCCGGATCCCCAAGAGGGACTGCCTGATCCGCGGAAAGCACATGAAGGGCGTCCTTGTCAACATCTGAATAAACCGCCACAGTGCCAATACCCATCTCTCTGGCGGTCTTTAGAATTCGTACTGCTATCTCACCTCTGTTGGCCACAAGAATTTTATTTAACATGGGCTGCTCCGGTTACATTCTGAAGGTGCCGTGTCCCTGGATTCTGTTATCCAGAGGGGCATTGGCTGAAATGGAAATGCCAAGACCAAGAACGTCACGGGTTTTGGCGGGATCGATAATTCCATCATCCCAGATATTGGCTGTGCTGTAATAGGCGTTTCCCTCTTTAAGAGAGTTTTTTATAATTTCCGAGCTGATGGCGTCTTGCATCTCTATTGGCATGGTCTGCTGCCCTTCACGGGCAAGTTGATCGTTTTTTACCGTAATCAATACGCCGGCGGCCTGCTCACCACCCATGACTCCAATCTGGCCGTTTGGCCACATCCACAAGAAGCGGGGGGAGTATGCCCTACCGCACATGCCGTAATTTCCCGCTCCAAATGAAGCGCCGATAATGACCGTGAACTTTGGAACAGTGGCTGTTGAAACCGCGTTTACCATTTTGTGCCCGTCCTTGGTTATACCGCCCCTCTCATATTCACGGCCGATAATATAGCCATTGATATTCTGTAAAAATATAAGGGGAATTCCCTGCCTGTCGCACAAAGAGATAAATTGAGTCGCCTTGAGGGAGCTGTTGGAAAAGAGAATGCCGTTATTGCCCAGAATTCCCACCTGGTAACCGTGAATATAACCCCAGCCGCAAACAAGGGTAGGGCCGAAAAGCTCCTTGTATTCCAGGAACTCACTTCCATCAACTATCCTGGCTATTACTTCCCGGACATCATAGGGAGTTGATATCTTTTTTGGAACAATACCGTATATTTCTCTGGGATCATAGACAGGGTCTCTTGGAGATATCATAGGCAGGGCGGCCTTTTTCTGATCCGGTAGAACCTCTACTATATCTCTTAACTGGGCAATAGCGTCAACGTCATCTTCGGCTATATAATCAGAAACTCCCGATTCGCCGCAATGAACCATGGCGCCCCCCAATTCCTCGGCTGTTACCTCCTCGCCGGTTGCCGCTTTGACAAGAGGCGGTCCTCCAAGGAATATGGCGCCTGTACCTTTAACGTGAACCACGTGGTCGGACATCGCCGGGATATATGCGGCGCCCGCGGTACAAAGCCCGAGGACGGCGGTGATCTGGGGAATGTTCATTTTCGACATGAGGGCCTGATTGTAAAATATCCTTCCACCATCATCAGCATCCGGGAAAATTTCCGATTGAAGAGGAAGAAAAGCGCCACCGGAATCGATAAGATTAATACAGGGCAAGCGATTTTCCATGGCAATGGTCTGAGCCCTGAGACTTTTTTTGACGCCCATGGGGTAAACCGTACCCCCTTTAATCATAGGGTCGCTGGCGTTTACAATCACTTGTCTGCCATGAATGACGCCAATACCTATTCTGCATCCGGCACCATGAACTTTGCCATCATACATATCCTTCGCCGCGAGGGGCGCTATCTCAAGCCAGGGGGAATTCTTGTCCAGAAGAAGCTCGATTCGCTTTTGTACCGGGATTTTACCAAGCTCCGCGTTTCTGCCTTTTGCCTTGTCGGACCTCGATTCCCTGGCTGTTTTTAACTCTCTTTTCAAATCGACGACAAGAGTGTTCATTGCTTCGTAATTGGATTTGTATGCTCGGCTGGTTACATCGATTTTTGTTTTCAGTACTTCCATGGTTCACACCTGGTATTTTGTTAAAAGAAAATCCGCGATGTTCATGCGGGAAACTTCATTTGTGACCCCAGCTATGGCGGCGAATTTGGAATCCCTGTAACCCCTCTCGACAGGGTTGCCCGAAATATATCCAGCGCCGGCCATAATCTGCATTGCCTTGTTTGCTATCTCTTCGCACGCTTCCGAGCAAAATACTTTAGCGCAGTTTGCAAGGGTCGGCCCCTCCATATCTCCTTTGGAGATCATCCAAGCCCCTCGCCTGCAGAGAAATTGGGAGGTCTGCACCATTGTCAACATCTCAGCTTCCTTGAATCCGATCTCCTGGAACTTATAAATCTCTTTTCCGCCGCGCTTGTGGGACTTGGAATACTTCACGGTCTCTGACAATATCATCGAGGCCAGGCCCGCGGACGCTATGGCGAGGGTCATGCTTTCGGTCATGGTCAAAAACTCAAGAGGTTTTTTATCCTCAAATGGGCCGAGGCAAAAAGCCTTGTCAACTTTGGCGTTTTTAAAAGAGATTGAACAGACCGCGAGCCCTTTATAGCCAACAGTATCAAGGCGGTCACTTTTGGAAACGCCCTTCTCATTGCCCTTTATTACAAGAAACATGGGCTTGTTGTCGCAAAGAGCCCCTACCGCGATATAGTCAGATACAGGGCCGTTTGTGACAAAACCTTTCTCCCCTGTGAGAATATAATTATCCCCTTCCTCTATGGCTAGGGCAGGGGCGTCGTCAGATTTATCCGACATGGCCACCGCGCCTATTACCTTGCCATTATTTAAGGGTTCCAATATTTCGCCCTTGAGTTCCTCCGACCCAAAGCTAGCCAAAAGACCGCCGAAAAGCCGCGCTGTTGTTTCAACTGATAGAAAAAAGGAAGATGAATATTGGGCAAGCAATTCCGCGGCGGATAGGTGCAAAAGCCATTCAGATGATTTTCTTGCTCCCTGCCCGATAGATAAGTAATGCCCTTCTGAGAGCCTTGATAGACCTTCCAGCAATAACTGCCTTATCTGGTCCAAGGGCGCTGCCTCAAGGGATTGGATATTGTCAAAAAAAGTATCTTTCAACAGGGAGGTGATATTTTCCTTTGTCTCTTTTTCTCTATCTGTCCAATCAAAATTCATTTCAAAACCTCACATCATCCTGGAGATAATCAGTTTCTGGATTTCATTGGTGCCGCCGCCAATAGCCGCGAGACGGGAGTCTCTCATAAATCGCTCCACCTCATATTCATGACAGTAACCATATCCGCCATGGAGTGTAACCGCGTCATCAGAGGCTTTGAGAGAACGCTCTCCCAAGAATAACTTGGCCACAGCGGCTTCCAGGTGACTTACCGGGTTCCCCTGGTCTTTGCACCACGCGATACGATAGATAAGCGACTTGACGGCTTCATTATATATCTTGAGGTCCGCGAGTTTATGTTTTATTGCTTGAAATGAAGCAATAGGGCGGTTGAACTGATGTCTTTCCTGGGCATACCTTACACACTTCTCAATAACATAATTCATACAGCCAATGCTTGGTGAAAGGAGGGCGCTCCTGTCCCACTCAACGGTTTGCATTGCCATTAAAAAGCCCATTCCCTCAGTCCCGAGCAGATTGCTTTCCGGAATAACGCAATCCTCAAAAACAAGCTCGGAGGTACAAGATGAGTGCATTCCCATTTTATGAAAACTTTGCCCAATGGAAAACCCCGGGTCGCCTTTTTCAATAATAAAAGCGGATATTCCGCCATGTCCCGCGTCTTTGTCGGTTTTGGCGTATACAACCGCGACGTCGGCGATTTCGCCATTGGTAATAAAGATTTTCGATCCGTTAATAATATAGTTCCCGTCTTTCTTTTGAGCCCGTGTGCTCAAGGAGGCTACATCCGAGCCGGCGTTTGGTTCAGTAAGGCCCATGCAGCCGATCCACTGCCCTGTAGCTAACTTCGGCAGATATTTCTCTTTTTGCTCATCGGTTCCATGGACAAGTATAGTATCGCCGCATAGAAAACTGTGGGCGCCATATGAAAGCAGAAGTCGGGGGGGGGCGCGCCCGTCGCCGGGGGGGGCG
>CAYSHR010000130.1:0-8385 GCA_964430795.1 uncultured bacterium | reverse complement strand
ATAAAACGTCGGGCCAACATACACGCCGTAAACCCTGTAATCCTCGTGATAACTAGCAAAGAAGAAACCGGGGTTAATGGACATTCCGAAATTTTTTGCGGGTATGGGCAATCCTATAGAAAAACCCTGATCAACTCTAAATATGGGCAAGTAATATATATTGCTTCCAAATGACAGGGCAGTTGTTGAAGAGAACAACTCATGCCAATTAACAGTTACTCCCACTGTTCCTAAAAGACCATCGCCGCCGCTATCCAAGTCACCACCGCTTCGGGACATACCTGTAAGAGCCGTAAATATGGTCACCCGTGGAGTGACTCTGGCTGAAAAGCCGAAATAAGCTTCTCCCCAGACACCATAATCGGGATTTGGTTCGAGGTAATCATATCCGATGGCGCCTTCGACCATGTATTTATAGCCACCCCGTATGGTGTCCCACTGCTCCTGCGTTACATATTTCTGGTCAACGGCCAAAGCGTTATTCGCAAAAAATGAAACAGAAACAAGTGCGCAGATCACCGCGATAATAACCGATGGGCGAAAGATAAGACCCCTGGTTGACACTCTGATCCTCTGATTTCCCGATTTTGGGTAAGACATAAATTTCTCTTACGTGCGTTTAAGTTTTGCCTTTAACATATCAATTAACAAACGTTGCTCCACACTTTTTATTTTTCTGGAGTTATGGTTTGCTTTAAACCTTTTCCAGATTTTCCCGGCCAATGGCGAATCAGTTTCTATCACATCATAAAGAATAGGAAATATTTGAGCTAACGAATCAGGATAATACACCATCCAACTGGATCCGTGCTTGCCATCTTCATCGTAAGCCCAGAAAAATATTTCATTCTTTTTGTCATAAAGCTGATTAAGGATTCCCTTTTTCATCTTGTTTTTTGCCAGAATATGATCGTCGATCTCATCCCATTTCATTCTGCCGGCAAGATCGCAGAAGGATTCAAGCCCGCCGTATGCTTCGCAATTATCCATAAGGTATTTTACAGGATAGCTTGGCATGGCGATATCAAGACCATCCTTTTCATCTTGTAACTCAATTATCACATCAGCAACCATGTAAATCTCATCTTTGTATCTCTTTATTGTTTTCTTGTCACCAGTCTCTTTTTCGTAGGCGTCAACGAGGATCAAAAATTGCCCCGCGTATCCATCAGCGGAATCATATTGCTTCGAGGATAGTTCCGAACCGTTGCAGCAAACAATATAATCGTAAACGCTCCCCTGAACGCCCCATCGATCCTCATCATTCAAATGGTCGAGGTACCATGTTATAAACCCTTTTACCTTAGCCTTGTTTTTCCCTTTGAGCATGGAATGGGTGCCCATAATTGACAAGTAATATGGAATAATTGTCTGGCAACCCTCATTAATATCCTCATATTTAGCCATCAGGGCGACTGCGGGATGGTTCATCATTTTGTGACTGACGCCCACATGAGAATTTCGCACACAATTTCCCATAGTGCCACATTGGCAAGTGGTAAATAGCAGAACAAAACAGAAGCTAACGGTAGCTAACTTTAATGTTCGCTGTCCCGATTTTCTCATCGTTCTCATTCTCAATCACAATAAAATAGTAATAGTTATCCTCAATAATCTCGTAAGGGATCTCCTGCTCAATAATAAACTTACTCTTTGGCAATGCCACAGTTATTCCATTTAGGGATTCTCTGTTTTTCATATTTACGGTTAATGTACCCTCATATCCTGAAAAGGAATACTCGGTCTTTAGAAACCTCAGTGTGAATTTGGCGAAATGAGTAATTGTATTAAAATTTAGAACGCCATTCTTATCCAACTCCTCAACCCTGTCAAAGAAGGCTTTTACCACTGTCTTATACGACGCGTCTAAATAAATATAGATGTCGTAAGGATGTGAATACATAAGCCTGACAGCACGATTCTTTACCACGTAATCCACCGTCTCATTGAGCCACTTGCCAATTTCCTCGGGAGGGAAGCCATATAAATCGGACATCTCATAAAAAGAGGCCGCCTTTCTGAAAGGCATTACAGGAAAAGAGATCAGCTTGTCGGTTGTCATCTCCCCGTTGACAAAATTCCTGTTTGGCGCCGATCCGATATCAGAAGTATTGTAGTAGCCCACAAATCCCATCTTTTCCAGCATGCGGTTGGTAACAGGTTGCTTAAAGGCGCCGCTGGGAGCGGAATATTCAACAACTTTTTCATTAGTCACCGATTCAAGACATTCTGTGTTTTTTACAATGACTTCCTCTAATTCCGCGTCGGACATTACGCCGGCAATGGCCATGTTGGCGAACCAGTTGTGAGCCCAACCACCATGAGAACCTATTGTTCCATAGGGCATTATCATCTGTGTAAAGCCGGTTCCCTGGCCACAGGCGTCAAAACCATAATTATCCTCCGGGTCCTCAAGGAAAGTGCCGGCGGTAATATGGAAAGAATATTTCAGAGTTTCTTTGATGTAACCGTTTTCAATAAGATAAGGTATGGATTCCCAATCTGATTTATCATCAACATGCCAGTTCCAAATAAGACCCGGTTTGCCCCTTGGCACATTGAGCAAGTGAGGAATCTCCACATCTTTAAAAAGAAAAGCTCTTAGTACGGATCTTAAAGGTAAATCGTCTGAATATGCTTTCAGATGTCCCAGAGGCATATTAACATACAGTACTTTACCATTTTCGAACTTCCGTACAACTATTCCAGGATAGGGCACACCGCTTTTATCCACTACCTCGCTATAGAACTCACAGTCGCCTAACGTCTCTGTCATCTCCACCTTGGCCACAGGATACTCAAGGGCGCCGAAAATATATCCGGTAAGGTTTCCATTCTCATCAGTCTTACCATAAGGAATTTCCAGGTACTCTCTCAGAGATTGGTTTGGAACTCGAAGATTTCCAGTAGTATAGGCATCCTGTCGATTATCATTGTAGGTAATATAATTTATGCCCGAAATTGACGCGAAAAGGCTTTCCTTAAGGAAATTACCTTTGCGATTTTTAACAGCGGGATCATAAAAAAGACCGATGCTTCCACCGTTGTGCATATATTCGAACATCCAGTTTCTGATATCAAAGGGGATTATCTGATTTATGCCGTCAGGAAAAAGAATAACAGGTTTTACTCTAGCTAATTCTGCTGGATTTGATTTGAAAATGTCCTGGATAGATACAGCTCTATTTGGTACGCCCTCCTCCTCCAGTACACTAATAAAGGCTTTTAGAACATATTCGAATTCATCCATTAAATTAGGGTTATAGGCGATGTAGACTTCTATTTCGGAATCATCATTAATGTTCCAACCACTTTGAGATTTTACTATGCCGACATACGCGATAAGGGCTAACGCGACTAATATTATAATTATTAGAAGGACTCTCATATTACTTTGCCCTCGCCATCGGTCAAAACAAAACCATAGATTATTACATCTTCGGTCAATGTTATTTTCTTCTTTGCCACAACGGATTTAACCTTTCCGAACTGTCCAATCTGGCACCCCGGAGAGATGTACAATGAATCCTGTGAGAAAACATTCCCGAAAATTCTGCAGGACTCTTCCAGTTTAACCGCTCTCTCGGCAATTAAATTTCCCACAACAGTAACATTCTTTCCAAGAAGAACTTTTCCATGAACCTTTATAGACCCTCTGAACGTAACCCCATCATGGGCATGAAGATTTCCATGGACAATCAAATCTTTTTCAAGTTCACGCTCTGACTTTAATATCAGGTTGCCCTTTGTATAGTGGATAATGTCGCCAATGGTTTTCATACCTTCCATATTAGGAACAATAGGTTCGGGGGGAGTGTAGATTACCTGTGAGGCGCCATTTTCCTTGTTTGAATAGGTCTGAATAGGTTTACCGTATAACCTCTTAAAAGTCACTCCGGAAGCTATTGTAAGGATTTTTTCACATGCCGCGCTTATCCCCAGGTCGCAGTCATTTTCCACCAGGATATTGCCCTCGCTGTCAACCCATCGCGCAACCCTGGTCGAAGCTCCCAGTGTGATATCTCCATCTGAAGCAATAGCCCTGATTTTACACCCATTCTGAAAAACGACGTTTCCCAAAACGTAAGCTTCCTTTTCAAAGGTTGTTTGGAAGTCTACATCAAGATCGCCATCAACATAAAGAACGTGTGCTATTTTTTCATTCGCGTTGATCTTTTTACTACCTGAGTTCTCCGCTACCTCATCCCTTGATAAGGTGATATTCATCATCGGCTCGTTGCCATTTTCGTTTTCGTTTTCTTTTTCTTTTTCTTTTTCTTTTTCTTTTTCTTTTTCGGAATCCATACCATTTTTAAACAGGCTTCGAAAAGATTTTCCGAAATATCTTGGGTCCTTTGAGTATTCCAGATCAACGTAAAGAGGCGTGTCATCCTTTGGTCGATATAGCTCAATAAGACCTGGAATAAAGGGAGTGAACAACATAAGGAAAAAGATGGAGAGAACGATTGTCTGAAGAACAATGGAAAATCCTGATTTTTTCTTGTGACTGATAATCAAGCGATCTTGCTTAACACAATCATTAATCAGAACCTGGCGAGGGGAAGGGGAGATTTCCTCATCGCTGCCGGAAACGCCAAATCCATTTTCTTCCTCATTCTCCTTTTCAACGTCGATTACCTTCTCCTCAGGCTGATACTGGGCAATAACAAGGTAAGGAATTGTTTTTAATGGAATTTTCTCTGTTTTAGAAAATGCCATAGCTGTAGAAGGCTGAATTCGATCCAAAAGAGAAAGTTGAGATAGAAAACGAACCCAGAATCTATGGGGATCTTCACCTGTCTCCATGTATAGATGTTGGGCGAAGAGTTTAATATCCTCTGAGGCCGATTGATCACCGGCATATCTGACAATATCTCCACCAGTTCCCACAGACGCGGCCCAGGCCATGCAAGATGGATTAATGGCTTCATGATATTTAAATGAGAAATATGACAAAAACAGAAACCCTGTCAATAAGGCAATGGCAGGGCCAATCCATAACATTCTATTTCTTATTTTTGAATTGAATAAACTCAATTAGCTTTTGCCTTTTTTCTTCTCTCAGTTTTATCCCAGAGAACCTCTTTCTTCCGAAATCGGTCAAAAATTGCTCTGAAAAGTCCTGTGTTAATAGTCCAGATATTTAAAATAAAATAGAATAACAGAAATGGTAAAAGTCTTATTCTTCTGGTTGTGCCGTCAAGAAGTGAAGCTGTGCCCACCTGATAAAAAGGCGCGAAATTTCCAAAAGCGTTGTATCCGGCAACAAAGAAAAACATCAAAATACTCTCAATAATCTGCATCTCACCCAGGAAGAAAAGAATAATTGAATCCATAAAACCGGTTAGGATAAAAAATGGTATCAGGTATAAACAGAGAAGCAAAGCACCGTCAAGTTTTTCATTGAAGTTCAGATAAGGTGATCTGAGGACTCGAAATAAATGTTTGAACATTACGTGGTTGTGCCCTCTGGACCAACGATATATCTGGGTGCCTCTGGCAGTCCAGGTCTCCGGAGATTCTTCGTAACATTCCACCCTGTTCGCGTATACGACTTTCCATCCTCTGGTAAAAAGGAGATAAGTAAGGTCTGTATCCTCAGCAAGAACAAAGCGATCAAATCCGCCAAACTGAAGAACAACTTCTTTTCTGAATCCCCCCACCGTACCACCATATTGGGGAACAAGTTTCAGGTTATGCCTGGCCTGTTGATCGACCTGGTACCCGCCGCTTCTCTCAAGGTCCAAAAGCCTGGTAAGTAGATTTGTGCTGGAGTTCTGGGGAACCACCCTGCCCATTACCGCTCCTACCTCCGGATCTGTAAAGGAGATTGCCAGATCCCTGATTGTGCCTTTTTGAGGAATATAATCGGCGTCAAAAACAATAATTATCTCGCCCCGACACTCCATTAACGCGTCATTAAGAGCTGCCTGCTTCCCTCTTATGTCGCTTTCTCTATGAATTGGGCGTACAAAATCATATTTCTCAGCGTACTCATCAAGAATCTCAGCGGTTTTATCGGTGGAGTTGTCATTAATGGGAATTATCTCAAACTTGTCCAGAGGGTAATCACTGGCTGTCAGCGCTTGTAAAATAGCTCTTGCAACCTCATCTTCATTAAACATTGGAAGCAAGACTGTAACACCTGGAAGTTCTGAGTCAAAAATATCCTGATAATAAAGGCGCTGCTCACCATTTATGCGGCTGATTGTAAAAAGAAAATGCCTGACCGCGTAAACAAGCAGAACCATGATTACAATAATCAGATAAATTTTCAGGATTAATACAACCATCGCCATCTTTCAAAGCTGTAGCGGATTCCATCCGCGAGGTTGCTGACAAAAAGAGTATAAAAACCTACAAGGTAAACAAAATCAAATATTGGGCCAAATGCGAAATAAAAAACAGCCATAAATATTACAGAGTAGTCATCCATTAAGAAAAGAAAAGCAGCGTACCTGACAGCGCCGAAAATAATGCTGTAAGCCACATTAAAAAGTATAAAAAGCATTTTTGATAAAAGATTTGCCGGCAATGAATATAAGGAAATGGCCAGAATTATGGGAATAAGAACCCACAGTCCCACAACTGTCCCAAGATAAAGAACGGAGAAATCAAGGATAATGTAAGGGAATCGATCTGAAAAGAGAATAAAGAAAGCAGCGGATACAATGTTTATGATTGAAAGAAAAATAAGGTAAACCGCCAGCAACCTTGGAAATTTGGGGATTACTAGAGAAAAGATTATCAATAATGTTGAAAAAACCAGAAGTGTTACAGAGAAAATTAATGAAGGATAGACTGTAGGCATATCCAGAACAGCGATATCCTTATAAAGAATCTCCCAATACTGAACCGTTGGCTGATAGCCAAGTTCAACCAGAAGGCCCTTTACTGAAAAGGTGACAATCTTCACAATATCAGAGAAAAAATAGAGAATAAAAATATCAAGTATCAGTACAAATGAACCTACCCCCATGGGCTGGACAAAATCCGCGAGAAATAAGGTGTGAAAAAACAGTTATTTTGTCATCGTTCCACTCGTAGTTCGGAGCCCCCGCCGGAGGCACTCTAAGCCCATCGCCCACTATAGAATTATAGCGCGTGCAAGGTGGCCGTGTCAAGGCTCGGCGCAGCCGACCCGTAGGGCTTGGCCTTGACTCGGACGGCGCACGTGCTACAAGTAGCCGGGCGATGGGCTCAGTCATAATATACCTTCATGGGCGTTTTCCAATCAAGAGATTGGTGCGGGCGTTCGCAGTTGTAAAAGTCAAAATAAGCACCGATATTTTCCCGCGCGTCGGTTACAGAAAGATAGTCTTTCAAATAAACTTCCTCGTATTTCACCGACCGCCAGAGCCGTTCCACAAAGATATTATCATAAAAATGCCCGCGCCCGTCCATGCTGATTTTGATGTCGTTGGCTTCAAGCAATCCGGTGAAATCGAGGCTTGTGAATTGGCTACCCTGATCGGTATTGAAGATGTCGGGGTTGCCCGATTCCAACGCTCGTTCCAGGGCCGAAAGGCAAAAAGAAACGTCCATGGTATTGGACAATTCCCAGGAAAGAACGCGTCGGCTGAACCAATCGAGAATTGCCACCAAGTAGACAAAACCCTGGGCGAGGCGGATGTAGGTGATGTCCGTCGCCCATACCTGGTCTGGTCGCAACACTTCGATATCATTAAGCAAATAAGGGTATATCTTCTGCTTCGGATGCTTCATTGAAGTGTGCGGGCCCGGCGCGATGGCTTGCAATCCCATTAATTTCATCAGCCTGGCAACTCGTTTTTTATTGACGTTGTGCCCTTGAAATCGGAGCCAGACGGTCATTCGAGGACAGCCATAAAAAGGGTGCCTGGTGTATTCTTCATCGATCAGCCGCATCAAAAAATCATTGTAAGAATCGTCGCCGCGACCCGCGTAATAAAAGCTTGATCGCGCCAAGCCCAAAAGTTCGCACTGGCGATAAATCGGAATTTTCGGGTGGTGATTTTCTATCATCATACGCTTGCCCTCAATCAAAAACTCCGCTCTTTTTTTTTAGCCAATCAAGCTCAACTTTGAGCCGGCCAATCTGCTCGAACAACGCGGCTTGAAGTTCCTCGGAATCGTTTTCACGCTTTTTGCGACCAGAAGAAAACAGGTCAGGTAAACCATCCAAAGCTCGCTTTTTCCAAACCGAAATCTGGTTCGGATGCACGCCGTAACGGCTGCCTAGCTCCGATATTGTCCGCTCACCTTTGATGGCTTCCAGCGCGATTTTTGCCTTAAAAGCCGATTCGTAACGCTTACGTGTTCGTGGCATTTTACCCTCCTAAACAAGGTTATACGTTAACAGAAAGTACACCTTATTTCATTGTCCAGTTTTTGGGGGTAACTTCA
>CAYSHR010000129.1:0-8414 GCA_964430795.1 uncultured bacterium | reverse complement strand
AAAAGAGGGCGCTCTTAAAGACGAGGTTGTAATTTTTAGTATCGAAGAAGCTGTTAATATTTCCGCCCTGTAAATAATCAGAAAAAAGTCCACAGTTTCCGGAGACACCCATGGAACGGCACTAAGGTAAGGGTGTTTTTTAAAAGGGCACGGCATGCCGTGCCCCTACGGGCGATGGCGTGAGTTAGAGCAATCGGGCGGCCACGGGTTTTCTCCATATCGGGTGGCCACGGGTTTTCTCCATTTCGGGCGGCCACGGGTTTTCTCCATTTCGGGTGGCGCGGGACAAGCCTCAGCTTGCCCACGAAATTGGCAATTTCGTTTAAGTCATATCCAACATTTGACTAATGACATGACCGGGCATTCACTTCTCTTTTTGCGAGTCAGTCCGGCGCTCCTCTTCCTGTTTTTTCAAAACCTTCGCCTTGAAATCATCCGGAAGAGCTTCGGCTTTTGTAAGGGTGAGAAAGGCGTGAGTATATGTTATATGGAGTGCGGTTCCCAAAAAGCCGTTTGCCACAACAAGGGTGCATAAAACAATTACAAAAAGAACAACCAGGGCCAAAGAACCCATAAGGCCGAACAGAATGCTTAAAAGAAGAAAAATCAGAAGTAGAGAGGCAGCAAAAGCGAGCCATGCCCCTAAATGAACAAGAGCCAGTCTGAAAATAAAATCAAGGTTGTTTCTAAACAGGGCAAAGCTCTTTTTAAAGGACTCAATTAAACCGACACTGTCCAATATGCTGTAGCGCTGTGCAAAGGAAAAAATAACGCCCGCGACGGTTACGGCGCAGAAAAGCAACCCCATTTTTATCGCCCAGTCCAAAAGCTTGTAAAGGCATTCTCCGCCGGAAAGACCAAGAGCGTTGACAATACTAAAAAAGATGTAGGAAATCAGACCAATAATAAAGAGCACCGCGAGAAAAATCAGATGCAGCAAAAGAGTCTGGAAAAAGTAACCCAATCCTGATTTAAAAACCTCTTTGCCCTTAAGGCCGGCTTTTTTAAAAATACCAGGCGTAGAATGAATCATGCCCCCAGCGGCGATAATCCTTAATATTATGAATACAAAAGGAAGAGCCGATATCAGAACAACGGCCAGAACTGTTGAGTAAGATATGGTGTAGTCCTTAAGCAGTCGCTGAAAAAATCTGACAGGAAGCAAAAGATTGGGAAATATAAGAAAAAAGCCGAAAAGCCATAGATATTTATATGACCAGGCTGCCATAAATCCATACCTCAGACTTTGAGACGCCGCGTATCTTTCATTTTTGCTTACTTGTTCCATAATTTCCGTTTCGATTAATCTTGGGACAGGAAAATCCTGATCCGGGTTAAAATGTTAATATGATTTATATAACATTACCGCTCTTTTTTCCATTGATAAATGGACCCAGGCCTGAGATGGAAGGATAATTTTACTCTCAATATCAGTAAATATTCTCTATTTTTATTAAAACTCCTTGATTTTTCCATACCGGTAGGTTAATTTTTACCGCTTGTTGGAATTACTTCCATTTTTAAGAATATAAATAGTTGAAATTTAAGGAGCTTTGTTAATGGGAATGCTGAGCTTCCTTCGGGACAACGCGAAATCCGGATTGATCAAGTTTTTGTTATACGCTGTCGCCGTATCTTTTGTCATTGGTTTTGGCGCCATGGGATATGTGGCAAAGACCTCCCAGAGTGGGCAGGATCAGTGGATTGCCAAGGTTGACGACACTGTAATCACCCTTCGGGAATTTGCCGAGGGCAGAGCTTACAGAAGAGATTATTATCGGAGAATCTATGGCGAGCAAGCCGAAGCTAAGATGGAGATGGAAAACATTGAGCTCCAGGTTTTTAACGAACTTATCCAAAGGGCGGTGTTATTCAAGGAAGCCGAGAATAAAGGGATAAGAATCACCGACAATGAACTTCAAAGCTCCATAGCCAAAATACCGGCTTTCCAGGGGGCCGGCGGCGTTTTTGATAAAAAGGAATATATCAGAAACCTGCGAAGGTTTGGAAAATCTCCCCAGGAGTTTGAGGAATCCCAGAGGATGGAACTGGCCACCTCGGCTCTTGTCCAACTCGTTTTTACATCCGCCAAAATAAGCGATTGGGAGGTAAAGGATTACTACTTCGCGAACAATGATAAAGCATCGTTGAAGTTTATGACTTTCACAGAAAAGAACATTGATGAAAAACCAACAGTGTCCGACGAAAAAGCAAAAGAATTTTTCAATTCCAATAAGGATAATTTCAAACATAAAGAAGAGCGGAAAATAACTTACATTGAGCTTGATGCCGCGGACTTTGTGGATGAAGATGAGGTAACTGACTTAGATATTGAGAATTACTTCAATGAAAACAAGGAGAGGCTCTATAAAACCGAACAGCAGGTCCAGGCAAGCCACATTTTGATAAAATTTGATAAAGAGGGCTCAGTGGCCGAGATGGAAAAAGCCAGGGCTCTTGCTGAAAAAGTACAGAAAATGGCTGTGGTCAAGGATGGGGTGTTTTCCAAACTCGCGGTCAAATACAGCCAGGACAGCGATTCAAAAGCCAAAGGCGGAAGCATTGGCTGGATTACAAGAAACAAGATGCCCCCTTCGTTTTCCGACGCGGCTTTTGCTATGAGTAGTGGAGATGTTTCAGGAGTAATTGAGAGCCCCAATGGTTTCCACATTATTAAGGTTACAGGAAAGCGGGACGAGAGTTATGAAAAGGTAACCGATGTGGCCGAGCAAATCAGAAAGGTTTTAACAGAGACCAAAGCTCTTGAGAGAGCCGCGTCCAAAGGCGAGGCCATATATTCAGAACTAACCCCCGACACCAACTTTTCAGAGTATGCCAAAAGCAATTCCTTTAACGCCGAAACCAGCGACTTTTTCCAGCAGCGTGAAATGCTCAATGATTTTGAAAGCCCTTTTAGAATTGTCTCTGAAGCTTTTAAGTTGAATGAGGGAGAGGTCGCGCGCCCTGTAAAGGGAAGAAGAAAAGTCTACATAATTAAACTGGTCAAAATCAAACCCGAGACTGACGCCGCTTTTGAGGAAGTGGCGGATAAAGTAAGAGCCGCCGCTCAAAAGGAGGCAGCCAGGTCCTTTGTAGCCAAGAGGGCGGAAATCGCCAGGTCGGAGATAGCCTCCGGCGCCAATCCTGAAGCAGTGGCCGGCAAATATGGTCTTGAGGTTGAAACCACAGGTATTTTCTCAAGAGCTTCATATGGTGTTCCAAAGCTCTCTGCCGCGAAAGGGCTTTTGGAGGAGGCTTTTGCTCTTACAATGAATAATCCCGTGGCGAAGATGGTTTACCCTGTTGGTGACAATTCAGTTGTCGCCTGGCTTGATGAGCGCGAGAAGGCTGACAATGTTGGATTCGAGGCTGAAAAAGAGAAAATCACACAAATGCTTCTTAACCAGAAACAACAGATGCTCTTTCAGGCTTATCTTGATGACGCCATGGAGAGATATAAAATTGAGAAAAACGTTGCTTTTACCAGCAAATTTGAGAAGGCGCCAAAATTCCAGTTTCCAGGGGGAATGAATTTCGGCATGTAGATTTGCCTTGACATAAGAACAGTTTTGGTCAATAAAGTCAGTCCTTGTCCTGGTTTGTTTATCATGAATGACCGGAGAAGGATTTATATTTTCCCTTATCACTATGGGCGAATTATATATTCCAAAAAGGAAGGGGGTCGAAATTAGTGGCTGGCGTACGAGTTAGAGAAGGCGAATCATACGAAAATGCCCTGCGCCGCTTTAAAAAGCAGTGCGAAAAAGCCGGCATTTTGTCAGAAATTCGAAAACATGAGCATTATGAAAAGCCAAGCGTAAAGCGGAAGAAAAAGGCCGCTGCCGCGAGAAAGCGGCTTTTGAAAAAAATGCGCAAACTCATGGTCAGGTAACGATTTCGATTTGGTGGCTATACCCTGATCTTTTCACCTTTCGAAAACTTGATTTACCATTAAATGGGTAATATCCATAGGGCGTTTTCCATGGAAAATCCCGATTTGATTTAAATTAACGTCGGGCGAAAAAATCTTTTCGTCCGGCGATTTTATTTTACAGGGCAAAATTCAAGGTGGAAATATGCCCTTGGCAGACGTAATCATAATCATAGTAATCATTATCTTTATTGTTAAAGGATGGATCAAGGGGTTTATTTTTGAATTTACCACCTTTGCCGGCCTTGTTGTCGGGGCGGCGGGTTCGTTATGGCTATATAAAAACATTCCACCATTAGTTGGAAAAATAATCAAAGGGCCGGTGGATATTATCGGCGCGGTGGTGTTTATAACCGGGTTGGTGTTGATAGTTTATCTCTTTGGCGCCCTTGGCAGATATTTACACGATAAAGCCGACGCCTTTGACATCTCCACCATCAACGCCTTTTTTGGAGGAATATTTGGTGGAGTCAAGGGCGCGATATGGAGCGGTATTTGCCTTTTATTGTTAAAAAATAATAATATGCTTTCTTCCTTGATTCCCGGGAAAGGTTCCATGGTGACCGGGGAAATTATGGCCATTACCGCGAGGGCTCTTAAGGCTCTTGATGATTTTTTTTAACAATCGGAATCGTGTCATGTTGATCATTAAGTGGCGTAGTGGAAAATAGAAAAGGCGATTTAATTGGGACGCATTCCTGAAGAAACCATTGAACGGATAAGACAAACCGCTGACATCGTTGATGTTGTCAGGGAAGTTGTAAACCTGAAAAAGGCCGGCAGGTTATGGAGAGGGCAATGCCCTTTTCATTCAGAGAAAGACCCCTCGTTCACCATATATCCCGACATTCAGATTTTTAAGTGCTTTGGATGCGGAGAGGGCGGCAGCGTTTTTACTTTTATTCAGAAATACTACACCATGACCTACCCTGAGGCGATTCGCCACCTCGGGGAGAAGCATGGAATTGAGATACCGGAAACAAAATCCGACCCAGGGGCATTTGGAAGAAGAGAGCGGTTGTTTGAGGTAAATGAGATGGCCGCCGGATTTTTTCAAAATCAACTGGCTAATCTTCCGGATGATTCGGTGGCTATAAAGCATCTATATGACCGAAGGGGTCTTGTAGAAAAATCGATAAAGAATTTCGAAATGGGTTACGCTCCCGATTCTTGGGACAAACTCAAGGAGGAGCTTTCAAAAAAGAAAATTCCCGAGAAAATCTCATTGGCTCTCGGTCTTTTAAAAAGCAATGACCAGGGGCGTAAATATGATGGTTTTAGAAACAGGATCATGTTTACTTTTAGAAACGCGGCCGGCAAAGTCATCGGCTTTTCAGGCAGAGCTTTGGATCCCGACGACAAGGCGAAGTTCATGAATTCCCCGGACAGTGAGATATTTAAAAAAGGGAGCAACTTCTTCGGGCTGAATATTGCCGGGAGAGAGATAGCAAAAAAGAAGCGAGCCATTGTGAGCGAGGGGAATTTCGACCTTGTTTTGATGCATCAGTATGGCTTTTCTGAAACCGTAGCCCTGCTTGGTTCAGCTTTGACCAATATGCATCTTCGGCTTCTGGAAAGATATACAACCAATATCTATCTGCTTTTTGATGGTGACGAAGCCGGGGTCAAGGCAATGTGGAGATCGGTTAAGCTTTTTTTCCCAACAAGAATTCATCCTAAGATCGCCCTTTTGCCCCAAGGCCATGATCCTGACAGTTTTCTAAATGAGTTCGGCGGACAAAAGCTGGAGGAGCTAATCGAAAACGCCACCCTGGCCATGGATTACGCGATTAAAAACCTGTTGGAAAAAGCGGGAGACGACATTGAAAAAAGGTGTTGGCCGTTGATCGCCTCTGTTCCTTTATCAAGCTTATGACCGATCCTGTCAGGCGGGACCACTATATTGGTAAAGTGGCTCTGGCATCAAAAATGAGAGAAGAGTCCATACGGGGAAAGCTCGCTTTAGTAAGAAGCCCCCGAGTTACAAAATCGAAATCCACAAGAGCAAAAGAGCATTCTGTTCAGAGGGATATGCCACTGGTTCTTGCCGCCCTGGTTTTACTCAAACCCAAACTTGCGTTCAAGTGGGAGGATGATGAGATTGAGGATTTGATCCATGACAGTCCAAATCAGGAAATAATCCTGGAACTTTTTGATCTTTGCAGGAAACAGGATGAGAGAGGAAAAGAGGATCCAGGGAAATTTATAGCAAAAATCGAAAATTCTGAACTTTCGGCCAAATTGACAAGTCTAATACTTGAGTTTGATGATAATCAGGAGGATGAATTTGACAATATGTATGACGATCTTGTCAGAAAGCTGAAAATATCCTCCTATGACAAACAGATCATCCGGCTCAAGGAAAAGATCAAGAATGCACAAAAAGATAATGATATTACTATGTTAACAGAATTAGCAACCGAAAAACAGGAACTTGAGAAATTGCGGGAGGAGGAGCTTGGGGATTTTCATCGATCAAAATAGGCATTTATTGTTGACTGTTTGAAAAAAAACACTAAATTACAATTGGGAAAGATCAAACAATATTTTCTTCAAAGTATATGTTTGCGTAATTTTAACAAGATATGGTTTTTAGGAGATATAGATGGCAAAAGAGAAAAGCGGGGTAAAAGAACTTCAGCGATTAATTGCCATTGGTAAAGAAAGAGGTTATCTGACCTATGAGGAACTGAACAATTACCTGCCTACGGATGTTATTTCCGCGGAGCAGATTGATGACATAATGATCATGTTCGACGAGATGGACATTGAAATAGTAGAAGACGCGAGTAAGGCGAAAAAGCGAAATACTGATGAATATCCAAATGGATCGAAGCGGGGGAAATTTGAGCCGGACAATAGCACAATAGGAAAAACCAACGATCCTGTAAGGATGTACTTAAGAGAGATGGGCGCTGTCTCGCTGCTGACCCGGGAGGGTGAAGTTGAGATTGCCAAGCGGATTGAAAAAGGAAATCAGGAAGTATTAAAAGCTGTTCTCGAGGCTCCCTATACATCGAAAAGACTGGTTGTGCTAAAAGACGACATTCATGAGGGCCGCCTGAAACTTAAAGATGTTGTTAAGGAATTTGAGGACTTTGACGAAGATGATCCCCAGAGTATTGACCAACGGGTCTATCTGGAGAGAGTTGTTAAATATATTGACAAGATATCAAAGTTGGATGAGAGAATTTTAAAAGACCTCACACAACTTACAAAGAAAAAATTGGGTCCCAAGGCTCGTAATACAATTAAAAAGAGAATCGGCAGAAACCGAAATAAAATGATGGGAATCCTCCACGAAATCAATCTTACACAGAAGATGACAGACTATCTTATCTTCGATTTAAAGGAACTGAATTACAACGTGCAGCGCTGCCATTTCATTATTGATGATATTCTTGACCGCTCCGGCCTGCCAAGAAGGGATTTGCAAAGATTAAGGTCCAAGCTTACAAAGCCAAAAGAGCTGTCCCAGTTCTGTGTTTCAAAAAGAATGCGTCCTAAGAAAGTCGCCAAATGGGTGCAGGATTATTATGAGTCGAAAAAGATTATAAAAGAATCTGAACGGGTAGCCGGCTGTGGCGGAAATGAACTCAAGCGAATTACCCTTGAAATATGCCGTGGCGAGGAATGCGCGAAGTGCGCCAAAAGTGAGCTTGTCGAGGCAAATTTGAGATTGGTGGTTTCCATTGCCAAGAAATATACAAACCGCGGCCTCCAGTTCCTGGATTTGATTCAGGAAGGAAATATCGGACTGATGAAGGCGGTGGATAAATTTGAGTATAAACGAGGATATAAAATTTCAACATACGCCACTTGGTGGATCAGGCAAGCCATAACAAGGGCAATAGCGGATCAGGCCAGAACAATTCGCATACCAGTACATATGATTGAAACAATCAACAAACTTATCAGAACGAGCCGTTATCTGGTGCAGGAAATCGGAAGAGAGCCCAGTCCTCAGGAGATTGCTCAGAAAATGGATCTGCCTTTGGAGAAAGTAAGAAAAGTTTTGAAAATCGCCAAAGAGCCAATCAGCCTTGAAACTCCCATCGGAGAAGAGGAGGACAGCCATCTTGGTGATTTCATCGAGGACAAGAAAATCGCTAATCCAGCCGAGGCCGTTGTTGCCAGAAACCTTTCTTCCACCACCAGAAAAGTTCTCTCAACATTAACTCCAAGGGAAGAGAAAGTTTTGAGAATGCGTTTTGGCATCGGCGCCAAGTCCGACCATACTCTTGAGGAAGTCGGACAGGATTTCTCTGTAACCAGGGAGAGAATCAGGCAGATCGAGGCGAAGGCTCTTAGAAAATTACGACATCCAAGTAGATCCAACAAGCTTCGGAGCTTTATAGAAAACTAGGGTCATGTCGTTAGTGCAAAGGGCAGGCACAGAGGCCTGCCCCTACATTCAATTCGTAACTCTTGCTATTCCGGGGACACGATACTTATCTCAAAAAACAGTGGGGGTGTAAGAATA
>CAYSHR010000128.1:0-8533 GCA_964430795.1 uncultured bacterium | reverse complement strand
CATCTCAAGACCCGGTCCGCCCATCTCTTTGATATATGTGTAGGCTCTTACCAGAACGCCGAAATTACCAAAATAGTTTCTCACTTTTCCAATGGTTTTTTGGCGGTTATAATCGTAGAAGAATTCCTTGCCCTTTTTATCTATTACCGGATAGGGCAGATAAGGCTCAAGGATATCTCTTACAGCCACAGGTCCCGCGCCGGGTCCCCCTCCTCCATGAGGGGTGGAAAAAGTCTTATGCAGATTCAGGTGCAGAACATCAGCGCCAAAATCCCCGGGTTTGGCAATGCCCATAATAGCGTTAAGGTTGGCGCCGTCGCAATAAACAAGGCCGCCCTTGCCATGAACTATTTCAGCCACTTGCTCCATGTTCTGTTCAAAAAGCCCCAGGGTGTTGGGATTTGTGACCATTATGCCGGCCACTTCCTGATCCATATTCTTCTCAACATCACCAACATCAAGAACGCCATTTTCGTTGGATTTTACCTGGACCGCTTTGTAATTCGCTATGGCGCAGGATGCCGGATTGGTGCCATGGGCGGTATCGGGAATTAATATTTTGGTTCTGGGATTCCCTTTATCCGTGTGATACGCCCTTATCATCAGGATGCCGGTGAGTTCCCCATGGGCGCCGGCGGCCGGTTGCAAAGTCACATGGTCAAGGCCGGATATCTCGGCAAGCATACAAGAAAGTCGGTAGCATAATTCCAGAGCTCCCTGAGCCAGTTCAGCCGGGACCGATGGGTGGAGCATGGTGAATCCGGGAAGCCTGGATGTCTCCTCGTTTATTTTCGGGTTGTATTTCATTGTGCATGATCCCAAAGGGTACATGCCCGAATCAATGCAATAGTTCCATTGGCTGAGCCTCAAAAAATGTCTGGCTATGTCAACTTCTGTAACTTCCGGAAAATCGAGGCTCTTCCTGAGCAGATCCTCCTCAATTGAATTTTCAGGAGCCGGAATATCCGGAGGCGCCATGGAGTAAGCCTGTCTCTCTTTTACGCTTCTTTCAAATAAGGTAGGCTCATTAAACTGTAATCCTGAAGTTCCAGGACCCATTAACGGAGTCTCACAAGAAGCTTTTGACGATTTCGACATAATCATCCATCTCCCTTTTATCGTTGACTTCAGTGACGCAAACCAGAATTTTTGTCGGGTCCTGATCCTCCATATCCAAGGGGACTCCGCCAAGAATATATTCCTGGGCCAGGGCGCCAAGAACATCTCCCGAATGGGAATTGGTCTCATATACAAATTCGTTGAAAGTGGGTCCCGAAAAGGATATCTTCGCGCCGGCTTTTGCCAATTGAGCTTTCAGGTACTCGGATTTCCAATGATTTACTTTGGCCAGTTCCGGAATTCCCTTCGCGCCATAGACCGCCATAAAAACGCAAGCCGCGAGAGCGCAAAGAGCCTGGTTGGTGCAGATGTTGCTCGTGGCCCTTTCTCTTCGAATATGCTGCTCCCTGGTGGCTAAAGTAAGGACGTACCCCCTCTGTCCATCAGCATCCGTTGTCTGGCCGCAAAGCCTGCCCGGCATGGCCCTTATGTCAGCCTTTGTTGTGGCGAAGAGTCCAAGGTAGGGTCCACCGAAATTTAAAGGGATACCAAAGCTCTGCCCCTCACCACAAACGATATCAGCGCCGAATTTGCCCGGCCCCGCGAGCATTCCATAGGCAACCGGTTCTGTAAAGCAGACAATATATTTGGCTTTTGACGGTCCAACAATTTTCCCAGCCTTTCGGATATCCTCAATAACACCAATGGCGTTGGGACTTTGGAGCACTACTCCCCCTATTGAATCGTCTATATTTTCAGCCAGGAAATCCAGATTTGTCCTACCATCCTCAAATACGGGAATCCCGATATATTCATAATCAAGATTTTGGGTATAGGTTTTTACAACCGCCTTATAATCTGGGTTGATCCCGTCGGAAACCAGAAACTTCTTTTTCCGCGACGCCCTTGAGGCCATTAACACCCCTTCAGCCAAGGCGCCGGCGCCGTCATAAAGCGAGGCGTTTGCCACATCCATGGAAAGGAGCCTGGCTACCATGGTCTGATATTCAAAAATCCCCTGCAAAGTCCCTTGGCTGATCTCCGGCTGATATGGAGTGTAAGCGGAATAAAACTCTGACCTGATCAAAATCTGGTCGATGACAGAAGGGATATGATGGCGATAACTCCCACCACCGGCAAAGCAGGAATAGTGGGCGCCTTCGTTTTCATTGCTGAGCCGACCAAGATGCTCAAGGAGTTCGGGTTCTGACAAAGGGGCCGGCAAGTTGAGCTTCCCCTTTTCTCTAATCTCCTGAGGAATATGCTCAAAAAGATCATCAAGGCTTTTTAAACCGATGGCTTTAAGCATTTTTTCGATTTCGGCATCGGTGTGTGGAATATAGCGCATGAGCTCTCCTTTCCCGAGTCGGTAAAATCAGCCCTCTTCTTCCTGAACGAATTTATTGTAAGCGTCGGCATCCATGTAGTCGTCCAGGACCAAGGAATCGGAAACCTCAATTTTTATCATCCAACCCTCTTGATATGGATCATTGTTTATAGTCTCGGGAGCGTCAATCAACTCATCGTGAACTTTTACAACTCTGCCTGAAACAGGGCAATATAAATCACTGACCGCTTTAACGCTCTCTATTTCCCCAAAAGCCTCACCGGCTTCCACCTGGGCGCCTTCGTCCGGAAGCTGAATAAAAACTATGTCGCCTAAAGAATCCTGAGCATGGTCGGTGATTCCGATTAAAACAAAGTCGCCTTCAACTTTTGCCCATTCGTGATCTTTTGTATATTTACGATCATTTGGAGTGCTCATAGTCTTCCCTTCCATATGTTAAATTATTCAAGAACCTTTTCCACTTCAACAATAAAAGCCAATTGGAAATCAGCCCGATGGCGAAAAAAAGAATAATAAATAGTAATAGGAATGTAAAGAAGAGATATGTGGAATTTCTCAAACATTCAGGCATGCGAGACTTTTAGAAAATTTCTCTTAAGACGCCGCGGCTTTTGTTTCCGACTTGCTTTCGGATTTTGTATTGGTTTTACTTTTTTCAAGCTTTTTGTCCCCTTTTTTTCCATCTGATTTTTTATCAGGATCCTTATTTTCCACCGGCGGCGCTCCTTGCCCGTTTCCTTTGGCGTAATCAGTAACGTACCAGCCCGAGCCTTTTAAGTGAAAACTGGAAAGAGATATCTGTTTTCTCAGATCGCCCCGGCAAACCTCGCAAGTGGTTTTTGAATTATCAGTTATTTTTTGAAAAAACTCATAAATTTTGTCGCATTTTTTACAATAGTATTCATAAAAGGGCATAAGTGGTCCCAGGTTATTTTCGGGCAACTTCAGTCTGCCAACGCGTTTCTTGGCGGTGGAAAAGAGTTTTTTTCATTTCCACAACCGCAAAAATAATAATCATAATCCGGTTTATGTCAAGACCAACTTAGGCTAACAGTTAGATTTATCTCATGAATTACCAAAACATCAAGGTCTACTCCCAATCCGGTTTTGTTTTGCCGCCAATAAAAAAGTAGCGCATTTTTGCTTCCTTTGGTATTAAATAAAAAGAATGGATAATCCGCAAACATAACCGGGGGATTTAAATGAAGTGGCTTAAGTTGCAAGCGCCTTTAATGACAGGGCCGGAAGTGACCAGGCTCCAGGAGGTTTTGATTTCATTAGGATATGACATTGGCACAAAAGGTCCTGATGGCGTTTTTGGTCCGGGTACCACTGAGGCGGTTAAATCATTCCAGCGAAGATATGGTCTGATTTCCGATGGCTGTGTCGGCAATCTTGAGACATGGCCCATTCTCAAACAGGTCCTTGAGGCAAACGCCCAGAAGAACCCTGTTACAGAATCGGAGATTAAAATAATTGACAGGCGCGAACAACATGAACCTCCAGGATTATACAACCCGGAACAATCCCCATTGAAATGGACAGGTGAAGGTAAAAACGTCATTGATAGTGTGACGCTGCACCAATCCGGATGTATTATTTCGGAAGTTTCAAGAGTCTACGACGCTGGAAATTTTCACATCGCGGTTCTGGCCGACGGTAGAATAGTCCTTACTAATCCCCTGGAAATGTGTATTGAGGTTGCCGGAGAACTTTCCGCCAGCACTATTACAGTTGAGTTCGAGGGAAATATGCCCGGCATACAGGGCGATCCAAATACGGCATGGAATGAAGGCTCAGAGCTAAATTCGTTGACAAAGGCTCAATTGAAAGCCTCGGAATATCTTTTCGCCTGGATAAAACACAATTTTGACGTCAACGGCGGAAAATGGAAATTTGTATATGCTCATCGCCAGTTGCAAATAGACAGGCGCGCGGACCCCGGATCCGAGATATGGACAAAAATCGGTATGAAATGGATAGAGTGGCTTGGCGGTTCTGACGGTGGACCAGAGTTTGCCGTTGGTGGCGGTTTGCCTGTTCCAAAACAGTGGAACCCCGATTATCCAAGGGATTATTGATTAATTTTTCTTTTTCGCTTTTCTGACTTTCCTGACTTTTCTTTTGCCGCCTTTTTTGGGAATCACCACGTTATTGATAAACTCCTCTATATCATCCTGCAAAACAGTAATGGGAGTCGTGGTGCTTCTCCATGAATCGCCATGGAGTATCAAAACCGGAATTCCCTCCCTTTTCATAAGTTCCTCTCTCAATATTGAAACCACGCTCCATGTCTGTTTGCAGGAATCATGACCGCAATAAATCAGGCAGTCGGCTTTGAGTTCCTTTGCCACATGAATCATGTCCTCGATCCACATTTTTGACATGGAAGCGCTGCCCATCTGCCTTGTCATGGGATAATTCCAGGCTGTTTCAATCAACCCGTGAATCATGGTATCAGTGGATGAGGTATCAATAGGGCAAGGCATACAAAGATCAAGAACATCAGCCAAGTGTGTATAACCTCTCTTTTCCATCCAGCTATAAAGCTCTTTTAAGTTGAAATAGTAACTCGTATATGCCCAAAGACAACGGGCTTTTTCCTCTTTCGCTGGATAGGCTCTCTCTTTTAACCGTTCTTTTACCGCGTCAACCATAGCCTCAAGAGTCGCGATTCCACTATCTGTACCCCACATGCAAAATCTCACTCCCGCGATAAACATAGAGTACAAATTAGGTACGGGGCATGGCCGGGCTTTGTGAAGTTCCCATAACTCCCAGTAAAGTTCCGAACAGCGATTTGCTTTTTCAATTACTCTACGTAACTTTTCTTCCGTTACCTTTTCACCAATAAAATCTTCAAGTTGGGAAATCAATATTCGAAAATACTTTGCGTAAAGCTCCCTGCCGATCTTGTCATCATCAACGGGCTTTTCTAAAATGAACTGGGGTATTTCCATATAGTGGGAAACAAACTCATGTATCTTTGAGTTGATATCACAGGCGCCGGGCGCGGCGGAGACAATGGCGTCAGGCGCGAGATCCGCGCCGCTCAATATGGATCCCAATTCGATACTGTTTGAAGAGCAGATATGATCGGGCAACCCCAAAGCCTGGGTGACATCCCAATAGGCTTCGCCCTTGCCTTCCAAAGCGGCGCTGGCCAGAGTTGAAAGCAACTCGCAAGTCAGGGGTGTCGCCTTGTCAAAGACGTTAATAATTTCAGGGGGGAAATTAAAAGGAACAAGAACCACTTTATGGCCGACTTTTTTTGCCTCTTTGGCCTTGTTCAGCCAGTATCCAAGCATTTTCAAAAAGATCATGCCTTCTCTTCGGACATGGGGATCAAAAAAAGCGGACAATGATTCAGCGGCCTCCGGCGGCAGAAGGCTCAAAAGCCCTTCGGTCTCCTCATCGCTTAAATCATCAGACATCTTGCCAATAAGATCGAGCATTCCGGAAATGCGGGTTATCAATCCTGCCTGTTTTTCCATAGGATTCATCATCTCCCTATCCTTTCCAGAAAAGCCTGCACCCTTGTTTTAATCCGACCAAGATCAGCTACGGCGCCATACTCTTTTTCAATTAGAAGAACTGGGATTTCTTTCTCTTCCAGCCCGATTCTAAGAAGGACATTATCCACGCCGTGAATGTCGCAGAACTTGTTATGAACAAGGATAACGCCGTCTACCTTCCCCCGAAGAACAGCTTGATAAATGAAGTCGAATCGCTTATCAAATTCATCATACATTCTTGGGCAGAGTGAATTGCCCAGGTACTGCCTGGCCAGATATTTGTACGGGTCTTTTTCCCCCTCTTTCACTTCAGGCATAAATACCCTTGAGCCAAAGCAGTCAGAATCGGCCACTATCGCACCGCCAAGCTTTTCGATGGTTCTGATGATATCAACCTCGTCGCTTACTGATCCGCCAAAAAGCAGCCGCGCTCTTTTTTCCTTAATGGATTTATCCTCTATCTCATCAAAGGTTTTTTGTAAGTATTTTTCATAGTCTTTGGCTGTTAACTGCCCTCCCGCTAACACGATGGACAATGCCTCCTGACCGGAAATAGCGGGTTGTTCTCTTTCTCTTAATGCATGGATTTTCCTGAGGGTTCCCCTGATGCGATTCTGCCTTTCCATCTCTTTCCACAATTGTTTTTTTGAGATATTCCCGCCAAAATCTTTTTCTATGGACTCCTTAAAATCCAAAATCCGGTCCGCGAAAAAGTCCATGGACTCCTTTGTGGTTAGGTGAGGGACTTTCAGGTAATGAAAATAATTGGTTGGCCTGGCGTATTGCCAATTCTCAAACATGCCCCTTAGTTGATCACAACCATTTACCTCGATAATTCCGTCAAGGAAATCGAATTTGCCTTCAAGACCAAGTTGGAGGCATGACCTGCAAAAGCCGCAATTGTATCTGGAGAGCCGCGCGTCAGCCTGATCAGTACGGCTGTTGCCAAACCCTCGGATCCGAAAGGGCATGATCCCGCCGGCCTCCAAAATTTCCACTGGGGTATAGACACAGGTGTAACCTACGATTTTTTTTCCCTGCTTCTTTTGATCCGCCATATATTCGGTATTGATGGTCTCCCAATTTATTTCCACTATTAATCCCTCTTAATATATTGTTCCTCAATCAACGGATTTCCACGTTGAGTTAAAATCTACCAAATCACTTCCCAATTAGCAAGAAATATGATTTTTAGACAAGAGCAATCGGACATATCTATATGTTTCCATAGGGTTTTTCAAAATAACCGACGGTTACTAATTTGGGAGTTGTTCTTCCTTTATATCAAATTATCTTTGATTCCTGCTTAGCTTCACGGTTTCCTGGACCAATTTTCTAAAATATGTCATGCTATTTATGGGGGAAAGATAATAATGACAATGACTTCCATTAAAGACTCTCAAACAGATAAGAATAAACCTAATTTTAAGGAATTTTTTCGCCCTACTAAGAGAATCAAATCCATAACAAAAATCATGATGGACACGCCCCATTCCATTTGCTTGGAGCGCCCGGTCCTTCTTAATGATTTTGATAAAACTCCCGAAGGTAAAAGGGCAAAACAAGCCCATCTTTATATTCGCAGAGCAAAAGCTTTGGCCTATTTAATGGCAAACAGGGCGCCTCGAATCTATGACGATGAGCTGATTATCGGCAACATGACCTCAAAAAGAATCGCGGCCAATTATTACCCGGAAGGCGGTTCCGTTAATATTCTCGAGGATATTTTCCGCCTTGAAAAAAGAACAACTCCCCTGAAACTCACCTTTGGAGAAAAACTTAAGCTTGTCCGTATAGGTCTTGGCAATCTTTTTAAAAGCATTGGGGGAAAAGCTCTTTTAAAACCCGGTAGATTTTCTCATTTTTTTGATTTCTTCAACGCGAAAAGATATTTCATTACAGAAGAAGCAGGTGTGGGGCATCAGGTTGGAGGTTATGGAAATGTTGTCCAACACGGTCTTAAAGGGGCCGATGACATAGCCGCGGCCTGCCTTGATAAAAACGCGTTGCCTGATGGATCGCCACTGAATAATGACCAAAAAGCCTTTTATGAGTCAGTGAGGATCACCATATCCGGCATAAGGAAGATGGCTGAAAATCTGGCAAATGAAGCAAAAAGAATCAGTGAAAAAAAGGGTGTGTCAAAAGAGAGAAAAAAGGAACTTTACCGGCTGGAGGATGCTTGCCGGCATGTGCCCTACAATCCAGCCGGAAGTTTTCTTGAAGGGCTGGAAAGCTGTTGGCTGGTCCACCTGGCTATGAACATGGAAGATTTTGAGCAGGGCATGAGCTTTGGCCGCCTTGATCAGATTCTTTTTGAGCTATACAAATCCGACAAAAAAAACAAAAGACTCACCAAAGAAAAAGCCGTGGAGCTGATGGCGAGCTTTGGCTTAAAAACATGTGAAACCATCCCCCTTTACTCTGAACGGATTGATAAGTTTTTCAGTGGGAACGGCGTTGCTCAGGGCATCACTCTTGGCGGAGTTGACAAAAATGGAGAGGACGGGACCAATGAGCTTTCCGGATTGTTTCTTGACGCTTATGCTCAGATTCAGACCAGGGAGCCCGCCCTGCATGTCAGGGTTCATAAAAATACCCCTGACTGGTT
>CAYSHR010000127.1:0-8554 GCA_964430795.1 uncultured bacterium | reverse complement strand
CACCATTCGGGGTCCCGCCATAATCGGCAAGAACACCACTATCGAAAACAGCTTCATTGGTCCCTTCACCGCCATATATCACGGGTGCGCAATAAAAAACGCGGAAATAGAGCATTCCATAATTCTGGAAAACTCAACCATCGCGGATATTGACCTTTTGATTATGGATTCTCTTATCGGAAAAGATGTTACCGTTTCCAAAAGCGGCGTTAAGCCCAGGGCATACCGGTTTATGCTTGGGGACTCATCAAAAGTAGGCGTATAGTTTGTTTTGAAAAAAAATGCGAAGGTAGCAGTTCAAAAATGCGGGTCATATGACCCTGAGGAAGTCTTTACAGCGGTGTCAAAGGTTTTTACCGACGTCGGAGGCTTTGAGTTAATAAGACCTGGCCAAAGGGTGCTGCTGAAGTTGAACCTTCTAAACGCGGCGCCTGTAGAAAAGGCCGTCACCACTCATCCTGAAATCACAAGAGCATTGATAAGGCTGGTCAAAAATGCCGGGGGGGTCCCTGTCGCGGGAGACGCGCCTGGACTTGATTTGCCTGGGATGGGCAGGAAGGTCTTAAAAACATCGGGCACCCTGGCTGTTTGTCAACAGGAAGATATTCCCGCCGTTGTTTTTACGGATAAGGGATACGACGTTGTTACCTTGGAAAGCAATGTAAAGTTAAAAAGCATCCATATTGCCAGGGAGATTCTGGAGGCCGATGTGATAATCGGCGTCTCAAAAGCCAAAAGCCATCTACAGGCATACTATACCGGGGGCATTAAGAATTTTTTTGGAACCTGCCCTGGCAAAGACAAGAAGATCGCCCATACGTTTCCCAACACTGAGGAGTTTTCCCAAAGCCTGGTGGATATTTTCGCCGCGTGCAATCCGGACTTTGGAATTATGGATGGGATCATTGGCATGGAAGGGCGTGGACCCTCCGGAGGCAAGCCCCGGTTTTTAGGATTAGTGCTGGGTTCAAAGGATTTTGTCGCCCTTGACAGAGTAACCTCCACAGCCATGGGTTATGACAGGATTGACATTCCCCATATCAGGCAGGCCGCCAAGAGAAATTTAGGCGAGGGAGAACTGGAAAATATCGAGATTATCGGCCCGCCAATAGATAAGGTCCGGCAAATTTTCGAACTGCCTCCCACAAGCAAAATCCCTGTTCCTGGATTTCTGAATAAAGTGATATTCCGGTTGTGGCAAGTCGATCCAAAGGTCACACCTCTGTGCGTCAAATGCGGTCATTGCGCTACGGTATGCCCTGTAGACGCCATAGTTATAGGCGATGAAATGGCCCAAATTGATTACAAAGAGTGCATCGGCTGCTTTTGCTGTCATGAACTATGCCCAAGCAACGCCATTTTGGAAAAGACCAGCCTCTTTGTAAAAGTATTCCGGTTTGTCTCGTGGGTGAAGAAGAGATTGCTCCCGGAATCAGCTTCATAGTTTCGCCAGAATCTCCTCTTCCATTTTCTCGGTGGCCCTGGATAATTTCATGATAATTTTGTCCACTTTGCTTTTTGTCGCGGCAAGGCTTTTGCCCGGCTTTTCAAAGGCCGCCATGTAGTGCTTCAACTTGGGCTCCGTACCTGAAGGGCGTATGGTGACTGACGTATAACCTTCTTTGTCCAGCAGATATACAAGGACGTTGCTCTTTTCGCCATCCACGCCGGCGACCTTGCCGGTTTTTACATCCAGGCTCTTTCCTGTTAGGCGGTCAATTACTTTGTATACCTTCTTCCCTCCGATTTTCTTCGGCGGGTTATTTCGCAGGGTCGCCATGAGTTTACCCATCATAACAGCACCGGCGGAGCCACGGAGAAATTTGGAGAACTGATATTCCTTGAAATACCCATACTTCTTGTAAAGAGAATCGAGATAGTCCAAAAGAGACATTTTCCGGGCTTTGCACCAGGCGGTAAGTTGCGCCGCGGTAACAGCGCCGGCCACCGCGTCTTTATCCCTGGCGAAATCTCCACGCAAATATCCGATGCTCTCCTCAAAGCCGTAAATGAAATCCTTTGTGTCTTTGCCCTTCTGTTCATATTTGTGCATGACCATGGCCATCCATTTGAAGCCCACAAGAAGATCGTCAATTACCTTTACGCCAAAGGATTCTCCAATAGCCCTTGCCATTCTGGTAGTGACCAGAGTAGTCAGGATGATTGGATTTTTCGGCATTGCTTTTGATACGGTCAGGCTGTGGCAGATATAATGGCAGAGCATGGCCCCCATCTGGTTTCCGGTGATGTAAACAAAATCGCCCTTTTTGTCAGGGGCGAAAAAACCAACCCTGTCCGCGTCAGGGTCCGACGCCATAACAATGTCGGCTTTCACTTTTTGGCCAAGCTCCACCGCTTTTTCCATAGCGGCCGGCATTTCCGGGTTTGGATAATTATTTTTGACCGTGGGAAAATCGCCATCCATCTCCACCTGGTCCTCAGGCATGTAAACTTTCTTGAATCCCATTTCTTTAAGAGCTCTGGGGATTGTGACGGCGCCGGTTCCATGCAGGGGTGAAAAAACAATCACAGCGTTTCTCGCCTTTGTCAGAGCAAAGGAACGAACCTTCCTGAAATAGGCATTGTCAACCTTCTTGCCGATTATCTTTACAAGACCCTTTTTCCTTGCCTTGTCAAGGGGCATGCGATGGGTCTTTTTTACCTTCTTTACCTGGGCAAGAATCAGTTTGTCATTGGGTGGGACAATCTGCCCTCCATCTTCCCAATATGCTTTAAAACCGTTGTCAGTGGGGGGATTGTGGCTGGCGGTGACTATGGCGCCGGCTACGCATTTCAAATGCCTGATGGCAAAAGAGATCACTGGGGTCGGGCGAGGGCCGTCAAAAAGATATACGGTTATCCCCGCTGCGGCCAGAACCTCGGCTGTGATTTTCGAGAACTCCTCTGATGTGTTGCGCACATCATATCCAACTGCCACGCCCCGTTTGGCAAGAGCGCCGCCCTTATCGACTTTGATGATGTGGTTGGCAAGACCCTGGGCGCTTTCGGCCATGGTCCTGGCGTTAAGCCGGTTTGTGCCTACCCCCACTATGCCCCGCCGGCCCCCTGTTCCAAAAGGAATGACCTGGTAGAAGGCGTCGCTTAGAGCTGTAGGGCGGATCAGGTCCATCACCTCTTCCTGATACTGGGCAAACTGGGGATTCGTAAGCCATTTTCTGGCGTTTTTATAGGTTTCGGGAGTGATGGCGCCAAGATCAAGATAGGCTTTTAAAAGACGCAGACAACTGGCTTTGCTCATAATGTTTATCTCCGGAATTTATTTATTATGTCCCTGATAAAATAGCGGCTATGTATCATATGAGTCAAGAAGTAAGCACGGCAATAACTTTTTCCGTGTCGGAAAAATCCTCAAAAAGAAAGTCGGCGCCTGTTTTTTCGAGTTGCTCTAATGAGTAATTCCCTGTTGCCACCGCTACGGTTGTGGCGTTATATGCCTGCCCGCACTCCACATCTCTTGGAGTGTCGCCGATAACCACGATGTTTTTATCCAGGGGGACCGGCTTATCAATATACGCGGCCGCTCTTTTGGCGGAGATTCGAACCAGTTCCGCCCTGTTTTCATGGTCGGAGCCAAAAGCGCCAAAGGGAAAGTATTTGTTAAGATCAAATCTCGCGCATTTTATCCGGGCGCCCTTTTCCAGGTTTCCGGTAAGAAGGGCAAGCTGAACATCTTCCATTGATGAAAGTTTTTCCAGAAGCTGAGGCATTCCAGGCATCAAAACCGCCTCTTTTGAAATGGGCATCTCTTTTTCAAGCTCCTTGATGTATTCTTTGGAAAGACGGGCGACAGCCTCATCCAAATCAGCCACATCAACTTCTCTATGCTTGATGATTTCTCTAAAAATCGCGGGGTCGATTTTTCCATCGGGCCGGATGCCCTCAAAGGCGCCGGGCAGATTAAATAAATCCATGAAAACCGTTTCCATGGCTCTTAATCCGGCGCCTCCTGAAAGCAACAAGGTTCCATCAAGATCAAAAAGAAAGAGTTTTGTGCTCATGGATTATTTTCTCCAGAATGTGGGGGTAAAGAGAATGATGACTGTATAGATTTCCAGCCGTCCAAGAATCATGTTCAGGATCAGCACCCACTTGCCGCCGGTGGCGATCCAGGCGTAATTATCCCCAGGGCCCACCATGCCCAGGCCGGGTCCGATGTTTCCGATGGAGGCGGCAACCGCGGCGATGGCGGTGAGCAGGTCAGGGCAATAGAAAGACATGATTATTGTTGAGAGTACAAAAAGCCCCATAAAAAGAAAGAAGAAATTCCAGATAGAGCGAAGAACCTTAGGGGGAACAACCTGCTTTCCGAGTTTTACCGGGACTACCGCCCTTGGGTGAATGAGCTGGACAAGTTCCACATAGGCGCTTTTTAGAAGAAGCATCCAGCGGACGATTTTAATGGAGCCCCCTGTTGAGCCCGAACAGCCGCCAACAAACATGAGGGCCAGAATGGCCATCTGAAGGACCAGGGGCCATTTTTCAAAATCGGCAGTGGAAAAACCGGTGGTGGTGACAATGGCGGGAACTTGAAAAACAGCGTACCTGAAGGAATCAAAAAGGTTGCCGTATGTTTTTGTCACGAAAAGCACCGCTGTAAAAAAGAGAGTGAAAAAGAGCATCAGTCCGAAAAAAAATCTGAATTCCGCGTCTTTCCAAAAGACTTTTATTCTTCCGGTAAGAGCGGTGTAGTGGAGTGCGAAATTCGTCCCGGCCGCCACCATAAAAAAGGTAATTATAAAATCGATATATACCGAGTCATAGGACTCGACGCTTAAGTTTCTGGTGGAAAAACCCCCTGTTGCCATGGTGGCGAAAGTGTGGCATATGGCGTCAAATAGAGTCATGCCCGCGAGCTTTAAAAGGAGAGCTTCCACCAGAGTCAGAAGAACGTATACCGCCCATAAAAGCTTGGCGGTTTCGGCGATTCTGGGTTTCAGTTTGTCCTTTGTAGGGCCGGGAACCTCCGCCCTGAACAATGCCATTCCTCCAACTCCCAGAAGAGGAAGAATGGCCACTCCCAATAAAATTATGCCCATGCCCCCCAGCCAGTGAGTAAGGGCTCTCCAGAAAAGTATGGCGTGGTGGGGGATTTCAATGGCGGTCATCACAGTCGCGCCTGTGGTTGTCAGGCCGCTACTTGACTCAAATACGGAGTTGGTGAAGTTCTCAAAAACCGTGCTCGACTGCTCGGCGAAGGCGCCGGAGAAAAAGAAAGGCAGCGCGCCAAACAAACAGGCTATAACCCATGCGCCGGTTGTGATAATAAACCCTTCCCGTATGGACAATTCTTTTCTTACAGAGCGGTTTGAAAAATAGGCCAACATCCCAACGGCGATGGTTATGGATGTGGCGGTAAGAAAGGGCATGGCGTCCCCATCTTCGTGGTATATCAGAGAGACAATAAAGGAAAGGCTCATAGCCAGGCCGAAAAACAGAAGCAGCGCGCCAAGGACTTTAATAATGAATCGAAAACTCATTTACTTCTCATGCCTCAATATAAATACAATCATTTCAGGCTGCCCACCTTACCCTCTATGGGGGATTGTTTGCAACTGGGAAAAACCGGCTTTTTGACAGGGATTTGTAATCGGTCATTTCCAGTAGCATGGTTTTCTGTTCTCTGTGTGAAAAGAATATTTTGTACCTTTCACAGCAAGAACTAGAATTACCCTAACACGCCCTACACAGAATGTTCATATTCTGGTAGAAGGCTCAGCAGCTTTTTCGGCCAACCTTTGCGCCATAGCGGAATCACGCTCCCCAGGATTGCGGCGCGAACAACTGTCAGTGGTCTTCTTGCCTGCCAAACGTGTAAAAAATAGATATCTGGTAAAGCATTAGCAGAACCCTGCTCACGCATACATTTTGCGCCGATCTTGCGATGGGCATCCAATATTCGGCCAGGTCGGAAGGGGGGAGTTTCGCCATATTCATTTCAATCCAAGACCTTACAGTCGGCAAATTCGAGTAGGCTGTTAAGAAATGCTTTGAATTGTGGACACCTATTTGCGCTGATAGTCAGGTCTTTGCCCTTGAAAATTGCTCTTGCATCACGGGGTTTCTGGTAGTCTTGGTTAGCCGCACGGTAAAGCTCTTTGAGCCTTACAGAAGGAGGTTTCACAAGATCGACAAGTTCCGGATTTCCCCCAGGCTCTTTTTTTTTGAACCTTTAGCTTTTTACATATTGTTTTCCAGTAAGGTAAAAGCCAAGCCTCAAAATCGTACTGTGCAGCATGGGCGCGGTAACGTGGCTCATTAGGAACGCATGACCTGAGGAAGGAAATGGTTTCTCGGGCATCCCGAAACCGGTTAGGTCTTCCCGCACACTTGACATCCATTAACTCAACTACTCCATTCACTTCGTTTCGTGACAGAGCCATTTGTGTCATGTCGCAAACGACATCTTTTTTTAGAAGTCGTGAGTCCAACAACCTAGTTTCCAAACCCACCTTTGGCTTTCCTGACAACTCATATCTGGTATCCAGAAATTCCTTGAATTTTTCTTTCGCAGCTTTTTCTGTAGCACCCTCAACCAGCAATACGATCACACTCATGGACGACCTCCCAGTCCGCCCATCAGCCATAGCTCATCAAGGGAATATTTCTTTAACCAACCCTCAATTTTCGATGAAGGATCGTTCGCTCTCTTAAAGAACGACAAGCCGTCTTCTTTATCCACCACCACAACTTCATCCGTCTGTAGCCAACCTATCAGGCGATCTGAGTGTGTGGACACCATGAGTAAAGAACGCTGTGCCGCCTCCTGAAGGAGACCCGCGAGCAACATCAATAACTCTGGATGAAGTGATACTTCCGGTTCATCGATAAGGGTGATGGGCGGTAGTTCAGGAGAAAGCAATAATGTTGCCAGCCATAAATACCGAAGAGTCCCTTCGGACATCTGATGCGGATAGAAACGCCTGCCATTTTCCTTCCAGATCATTGTAGCTTTTCCAGCCGCTACTAAGGGGAAATCAATTTCCTCAAAGCCTGGAAATGCAGCCTCGATAGCTTCGACTATTCTTTTATAGACGTCCCGGTGCGCCGTCCGCAAATTATAAAGTGCGGAAACAAGGTTCTCGCCATTTGGCCCCGGCAGGATAATGCTCGGCTCTAAGTTCTGAGGGTTTCGTATTACGGATTGCTTGCCAACATCCACATAGGAAAAGAGAGACGTTTGAGAAATAAGTTTGCGGAATTTTTCGTGGTTATCATGAATTTTTGGAGATTGCCCAAGCAATGGTTCTAGCTCATCAAATCCTTCTTCCAGCGGAGCTACGAGTCGGTTTTCCTTGGGATCATAGAAGCGTGGATGACCAGGACGATTATCTAACCAAAGAAATGGTTTTTCGAAACCCCTACGATGGAAAGGAAACAATGCTTCGCTTTGAATAGAATACCCTATTCCACTGGAAGTTAGTTCAATATGGTAACTAATTAAATCATCATACCAATCTACCTTGGATTCCAATTCAATACGTAATGATGATATTTCCGTGGAGTTCTGGGTCAGAATATCCGTAATTCCACCTCTATCGCTTATAGTCTTGCTTAGCTGTTGCCTGGCTCCATTCGCTAATAAGTCGAAAATTTCGAGAACAGATGTTTTTCCAGAACCATTCGGTCCGATAAAAACGTTGAGAGCCTTTAGTCCGATAGAAATGTCTTTAAGGCAACGGAAGTTTTTTTTTAACTGTCAGTTTCTCAATTTGTATAGCCATTTCCTACTCCTCTGCCAACATGATCCTCAAGGCATACCGGATTCGATGGTCCTCGCCCTTGCGAAAAAATTTCGAGAACCTATAGTACGCCTCCTCCGGCTTCATCTGCCTGATAGTGCTTGAGATTGCCTCGATCCGCCCGAACTTCCGCAGGGGCACGGCATGCTGTGCCCTACTTGTGGTGTTGGTCATCGACAATGGCTACTGTGGATCAAAGCCATTTAGCTTGTCAACGAATAACAATTAATGAATGTAACAAGAGCTTATCTTAGCGCCATTCGATCGTGTACCCGATCTCACGCGCTTTTCCAAAAAGACCCCTTGTAGCTGAACGATTACCGGCTTTTTGACAGGAATTTGATTTTTCTCCTGGGTTTTTATGGCGGTTAATGTATTCTTTTACAATATGACAGATTCAAAAAAGAAAGGAACGAAGATGGTTTTAAAGCTTATCGGAACAGTAGTTTGAGCGGCTCTTGTATACGCCGGGTGCGTATATTGGCCATTTCACTGGAGCCAGGGCGTTGGCATTACCCTTGGTGGATTGATTGTCGCCGGAGGCATTATCGAGGCGGTTATTTCGGCTGGAAAAAAGGGATAAACTAAAGGCCCTCGTAACGAAAACCGGTGAGAGATGTGGGTTAGTGTACAGACCCAAGGGAAACGTATTGGTCGCTGAAAATAATGGAGAGATTATGGGTTCCGGTGTTGGCGACAAATATCAGGTCATATTGTGTGTCTTTCCAATAGGGAACAGTGGCGACTCCGTCAGGCACCAGCCCGACTCTGACAGGGTAGAAGCCCGCTTCAGT
>CAYSHR010000126.1:0-8608 GCA_964430795.1 uncultured bacterium | reverse complement strand
CTTTCATGTCGTCTTCGAATTTGCCCGCGGTATTGATTTCTTTTAAAATATCTGATTGGCTGTCGTCAAAGTGACGGAGCAATTCAGTTTCGTATTTGGAAATTTGGCTTACCTCCAACTCGTCAAGGAATCCGTTAACTCCGGCGAAAATTGAGACGATCTGTTTCTCGATGGCCATGGGCGCGTATTGTTTCTGTTTCAAAACTTCCATCAGTCTCTCACCCCGAGCCAACTGCTTTTGGGTTACTTCATCAAGGTCGGAACCGAACTGGGCGAAAGCCGCCATTTCCCGGTATTGGGCAAGGTCCATGCGTAGTGTGCCGGCCACCTGCTTCATTCCCTTGATCTGGGCGTTGCCCCCAACTCGGCTCACCGAAAGACCAACTGAAATGGCCGGCCGAATGCCCGAGTTAAACAGGTCGGTCTCAAGGAATATCTGCCCGTCTGTAATGGAGATGACATTTGTGGGAATATAAGCGGAAATATCACCCGCCTGGGTTTCAATGATGGGCAGGGCTGTTAATGATCCGCCACCTTCATCATCGGACATTTTAGCGGCACGCTCTAAAAGACGAGAGTGAAGATAGAAAACATCACCCGGATATGCCTCCCGTCCCGGAGGGCGGCGCAGAAGGAGTGAAAGCTGCCTGTAAGCAACGGCCTGCTTTGAAAGATCGTCATAGATCAACAGGGAGTGCATTCCATTGTCACGGAAATACTCGCCCATGGTCACACCGCCGTAAGGGGCGATAAACTGCAAAGGTGCCGGATCAGAGGCGGCGGCGGCTACTACAGTGGTGTATTCCATGGCACCGTACTGTTCCAGTTTGTCAACGACCTGGGCGATGGTGGACTGCTTCTGCCCTATAGCTACATAGATGCAGTAGACTTTATTTTTTTCATCATCGGTCTTCTGGTTGATGATGGTGTCCACTCCAATGGCGGTTTTGCCGGTCTGGCGGTCGCCAATAATAAGCTCACGCTGCCCACGACCGATGGGTATCATGGCGTCAATGGACTTGAGACCTGTCTGGAGGGGTTCCTTGACCGGTTGGCGATAGACAATGCCCGGCGCCTTGATTTCCATATTTCGGAATTCCTCAGTCTCAATGGGGCCTTTGCCATCCAAAGGGCGTCCCAGAGGATCGACAACCCGGCCAACCAGGGCTTTGCCCACAGGAACCGAAATAATTCGTCCCGTACGTTTGACAATATCCCCTTCCTTGATCTCATGGGTTTCGCCGAAAATAACAGCGCCCACGTTGACCTCTTCCAGGTTCAGCGTCATTCCCATAATTTCGTGGGGAAATTCGAGGAGTTCCATTGCCATGACATTGTCAAGGCCGTGAATGCGAGCGATGCCGTCTCCAACAGACAAAACCACGCCAACTTCGGAAACTTCAATTTCGCTTCCGTACTTCTCGATTTGCTGCTCAATAATCTTGCTGATCTCTTCAGCTTTGATTTGCATAAGACAGACTCCCTAATCCTTCGTCAAAAACTCTTTCATCCGCGTCAATTGTCCGCGGATGGTGCCATCCAAAACTTTACTTCCGACTTTTATCTTCAGCCCGCCGATTAATTCGGGGTCTGTAGTCGATTCCATAAGAATTTCTTTATCCAGCATCTTTGCCAATTTCCCGATCAGTTGTTCATTTGTCTGATCGTCAAGAGCCTTGGCGCTTTCCACTGTTACATGAACCCGGCCGGCGACCTCATCAGCCAGTTCGGTGTAGGCTTCAACAATAGAGGGAAGAAAACCGATTCTTTTTTTATTGATAAGAACTTTTAAAAAATTCTCCACCATCTGCGACCACCGGCCCTTTTCAGCAAGAATATCCACAACTTCAATTTTAGCCTCGACAGGCAATAATGGACTGGTGAATTTCTGCCAAACTTCCTTCGCCGAAAGAATACTTACGGCTTCTCTTAACTCTGAACCATACTTTTCAAATTGATTGTCTTTTTGACCGATGGAAATCAGAGCTCCGGCATAGCGCTTTCCCAGCGCGTTTGATTTCACTGTTGCAGATCCTCCATCCTGGTCATGAACTCCTTGACAAACCGCTTCTGCTCTTTATCCTGAATTCGCTCTTTTACTGACCTTTCAGCGATATCCACGGCTATTTTTACAAGCTCTCCCCGAAGGCCATCGATGGTCTGGTCCGCCTCAAGGGCAATAGAGGTCTTGGCGTCATTAACAAGCTTCAAAGATTTCTCTTTCGCCGCTTCTATGAGTTCTTCAGCCTGCCTGGCCGCGTGATTTTTGGCGTCATCAATCATTTTTTGGGTTTCGTCATCAAGGTTTTTCTGACGCAGGCTGACCTGTTCAAAAAGAGCCTGGGCTTTCTGAATAAGCTCCTCGGCCTCTTTTACAGCAGCCAGTTGGCTATCGGCCCTGGTTTTGTAAAAACTTTTTATCCCAGGTCCGCCAAAGCGAACGATAATATAAATGAAAAGGGCGAAGTTGATAATTCCCGCGGCGAATTCCCAGAAATCAAACTTGGCGCCATGCCCTGATGAGGCAAAAGCAAGAGAGGCGAAAAGAGTTGTAAAAAGCAGAGAAAAAAGAAGAACAGCCGCCTTTCTCATGACCCTTCCCCCTTCTGTCCCGAGGCGACAAGCTTGTCCGCAAGAACCTTGCCGAGTTTTTCTCCCTCTTTTTCCAGTTCTTTTGAGGCGTTTTCCACCTGGGCTAGAATATCCTTACGGGATTTATCAAGAAACTCGCTAACTTCTTTCTTGTTATCCTCTAAAATTCGGGATTCGGTTTCCCTGGCGCCAGACAAGACATCCAGGCGGGTTTTCTCCGCCCCCTCTTTAGCCAGGGCAATGGCGCCATAGACCTCTTCCTTAAGAGTTTCCACTTTCTTCTCCAGTTCCGCGGCTTTGGCTCTGGGTCCCTTATGCATATCTTCCCGGGCGTCCATGACCTTTATCACAGGCTTAAAAAGGACTTTGGATAGAAAGATAACAAGAAAAAGGAATATCCCAATCTGAATGAAGAAGGTCCAATCGGGCTTTATTAGTTCCATTAGGCTAGCTCCGGTTATTTACCAATTCAATAAGCGCCGCAAGGAATCTCACCACGCTTTGCTCTCTTTAAATCAACTTCAAATATAAATGACTAACCCTATAAGATACATAGTTGATAAACCCCATCAGGGCTAAAATGACAACCAGTTATGTGCCTGAAATGCCGATTTTCAGCATTATCGACCTCAATGGATTTTGCCTTATAGCATATCTGAAATCAGAATTCCAGATAAAATCGACAAATTTTACTCAAACTCGAAACGGATATCCCCCAGCTTTATCAAAGGCTCCGCCACTGCCTGTAAATATATCCTGACCACGTCCCGTGGTTTGCCATATATAACGCCGGCCCCTTTATATTCAAAATCATGAACCGGAGCATATAATTCCATACCCTTGGCGTCAGGAGAAATTTTAGTTGTGAATTTCGTTTCCTCTGTAACAAATACTCCATCAGGGCGCTCTTCCAAGAGCTTTTTTATCTTTTTGCCATGCTCTTTGGAAAAACATTCCAGGGAGAACTTGAAGCTGGCGTTTTTCACTGTTTTCGATGCCAGAATTTTTGCTTTAAAAGTAAGGGCCTCATCTTTTATGCCCCTTTCAATAAGGCTAAAGAGCTGCTCTTCAACCATTATGGAAAAGGCGGTGTCAGGAAGCACCATATCTTTGATCCAGTCGAAGATTGTTTCTCTTTCAACATCCAGATCGTCGATAAACCAGATTGAACCGTAGGCGTCGGCGCCTACTATGAGCCCTTCGATAAAAGCCCTGGTCTGTTTTTCCTTACCTTCAATGACAACGTGATAACATGCTGACATAACCATTCTTCCTTATGAGTAAAAGATGAATGACACCGCCACAAACAATGGAATCAGAATAGGCAATGAGAACTTGATAATATATCCAAAGAATGACGGCATTGGTATTCCGGCCTCCTCAGCGATGGATTTGACCATAAAGTTAGGAGCGTTGCCAATATAGGTGTTGGCGCCCATGAAAACCGCGCCCGCTGAAATGGCCGAGAGATATTTAAAACCACCGCACGGGGTGGTGGAGGCGCAGTCCTTTGCCATGGCAACGCCGTTAACAATTTCACCTGGCGCCGCCATTAGATAAGGCACAACCACTTTTTCGTCTAATAGAGGGTAAAGGTGGCTATAGCTTTTTCCCAGTGCCGAATTGAAGAAAGTGAGGTAAGTTGGAGCGTTGTCTAAAAAGCTCGAGAGTATTCCCGTTGCCCAGAAATATCTTTCAGGGGTGCTTACATTGTCAACAAGAACGGCAAGGGCGCCCTGAGAACCGGCTTTTAAGATAGCCAGCGCCGGAATAATGGTCATGAAAATTCCGGCAAAAAGGTAAGCGACCTCAAGAATGGGTGCCCAGGTAAACTCATTCTTTTTTCTCAAGGTTGTGGGCGTTATGGCAAGGCTCAGAACTCCCATGGTGACAAGAAGGGCGTCGCGTAATAGATTTTGCAGTGACTGGTGCACCCCTAAAATCGTCTTCTCTCCAAGATCAGCGGAGCCGCTGATCAACACCGACAAGATAATGCCGCCAAGGAAAATAAAATTATAAAGACCGTGAACTCTTATTGGTTTTCGTTCTCCGTCGTCAGGAGGGTTGCCCTCTTTTCGGTAATAATAGATATCCATGAAAAGGAAAACCCCAAGAAGAAAAACGGAGGCAAAAACCATCTGAGGCAATAGGTTGAAGGTCCAGAAGAAATCAACATTATGTAAAAATCCTAAAAACAGTGGCGGATCTCCAAGGGGAGTTAACGCGCCGCCTATATTGGCTACCAGAAAGATGAAAAATACAATTATATGGACTTTACGTTTTCGCCAGCTATTTGCCCTTATTAATGGCCGTATCAGGAACATGGCCGCGCCTGTTGTCCCAATCCAACTGGCCATCAAAACACCCAGAAGAAGAATGGAAAAATTGACAATGGGGCTGCCTCTTAATGTTCCGGTTACAACCAACCCTCCAGCTACGGTATATAAAGCCCAGAGAAGTATAATAAATGGAATATAGTCCAGAAGGTAAATATGGAGAATCTCAAACCAGGCGCTTCCACCTACCGCGTGCATGATTGACATGCAGACTACCCCGGAGATAACAAGGGCAACCATAGCCCCAATCTTTTTCTGTTTTTCCTTGACGGTAAATATAAGAATGGAAGGCGCCACCGGGAGGAGAATTCCCAATACGGAAAGCCAGGCGTTGTCGGAATAGAAAGCCAGAAAAGGTATGGCGAAAGCAAATGCCCAGAAAGCGGATACTTTTGGAAAATGATTATGCCAGAAATGGGGCGCGAATAGAGGAAAAAAGGCGATTGAAAGGAGTATGCCCACAAAAGGAAGAGTACTCCAGACAGGCAGCGTTCTTCCTAAATTACCGTGTCCGTCTCCCTTTTCTCCGTGACTCTGACTCTCTTGGTGGGAAGTCTCTTTGGCGCCAACCCCTTTCTCCTTCAAATTCGAGTCGCCTGATGAGTCTGATTGGTCTGGAGAAACCGATGTAATCGGCACCGTTTTTTCGGATGAAATATCCTGTGAAAAAGCGGCGCCCCACGCAAATAACAGCATTAGAAGAGAAAAGGCCAGTACCTTTTTCAACATAGAGAACTCCAGAAGCCACATAGAGACAGAAAAGAGAAAACTGCTTTTCTTTTGGTTGAGAAAAACTAGTCCTGTTGATTTTCCGCTTTCAGCTCCCGCTGTTTAGGCTCTGGAGAATGGGTGGAGGCCGACGCGCTCGCGTTAATGTTCTGCTCCATGCGGCAGTTGCCCTCGTAGTTAACGCCTTCTTCAATAACCAGCGATGGAGTCAGCATGTTGCCTTTGAGTTTCGCCGGCGCGCGCAGCTCGATTTTCTTTTTGGCAGTGACATTCCCGTTGACATTTCCGGAAATAATCACAGTATCCACATTGATTTTAGCTTTGATATCGGCGCCTGGACCGATTACAAGGGTTCCTTTTGAAAAGATTTCTCCATCGATCTTTCCATCAATTCTAACAGTGCCTTCAAAGGTCAGCTTTCCTACAAACTCGCTGCCTTTGGCGATAAAAGTGTTCATGTCTTTTGGCGCGGTCAAATCATCAACCATTCTACGATCCTCCTTTAACGGCGTGGCCTTGGTCCCTCCGGAAACTTTGCGATCATCCGGAAAACGTTCTGCGTCCTTGTTGGCTCTTCCTAACATTTTTTCATCCTCTTGGCATCCAGCTTTTTAAGCTTTGTTAAAAAAAAGCGATTCAGGTTTTCAATATATCTACGATTCTCGTAAGATCTTCTTCTGAAAAATAGTGAATTACAATTCGCCCTTTAGTTGTTTTGCCTTGAAATTCAACTTTGGTGCCGAAGCGCCCTCTTAATTCATCGGCAATCCACTTATGAGGGTTATCTTTTTTATTAGGCGATCTTCTTTTCTCCTTGTCAAGGGAGACGGCTTTTTCCACCAGTTTCTCAGTATCCCTTACTGATAATGATTTCGCGACTATTCTATTGGCCATGGCAATACGTTCCCCAGGTTCAATGAGCCTCAGTATTGCCCTGCCATGTCCGGCTGAAATCTTCCCCTGCCTGATTAAATCAAGGACCTTTTCAGGCAAGTCAAGAAGCCTAACCGCGTTTGCCACATATGGACGGCTTTTGGCTACGGTTTTGGCGATCTGCTGCTGAGTCAGTTTGAACTTGTCTGATAAAACATTAAAGGCCTCAGCCTCCTCCAAAGGATCGAGGTCCTCTCTCTGGAGGTTTTCCACCAAACCTAAAACAGCCAGGGATTGACCACTTTTCATCTGGACAACTCTGACCGGAACTTTCTTAAGCCCGGCAATTTTAGCGGCGCGCAATCTGCGCTCCCCTGCCACAAGAACAAAATTCCCGGCTTTTTTCCTGGTTGCCACCAGTGGTTGGAGAATCCCGGAAACACTTATGGATTCAGCCAGTTCCTCAAGGGCGGCCTGGTCAAAAGTTTTCCTGGCCTGGTGAGGGTTGATGGAGATATTCTCTATGGCGATCTCCCCGAGAGGAGAACCCTGGAAATCGTCTTTTTCTTTTATTTTGACGGGCTTCTCTTTTTTTACGGATTTATTCGATCCGATTATCGCGTCAAGCCCTTTCCCCAACCCCTTTTTTAAGGGCATAATTCCCCTTCGCTACTTATATATTGTCTCTTCTAAAAGCCTTTTCCCTTGTACCTTTTTTGTTTCGCTTTAAAAACTCCCGCCCCAACTCGAGATATGCCAATGCTCCCTTGCAGCGAGGATCATACTGAAATACCGATTGTCCAAAACTTGGGGCTTCGGAAAGCCGGACGTTTCTCGGTATCCTGGTCTCAAAAGCCAGTTTTGGAAAATGCTTCCTGATTTCCGCGTCAACCTGAGTGCTCAGGTTGGTTCTCTTATCATACATAGTGACAAGAAATCCCTCAATGACCAACTCCTGATTAAGCTCATTCTTAACAAGCTCAATAGTGTTCATAAGCTCCGAAAGCCCTTCAAGGGCATAGTATTCGCTTTGTAAAGCCACAAGAATCCCATGGGACGCTACAAAAGCGTTTATGGTAAGTTGCCCTAATGAGGGCGGACAATCAACAAAAATATAATCAAAATCATCTTTAAGGGAATCCAGAACTTTTTTAAGCCGTTCTGTCCTGTCATCCATATTCAAAAGTTCCACCTCAGCGCCTATCAATTCCCTGTTTGACGGGATACATTTGAGCTTCTTAATCGAGGTATGGTGGACAACTTCCCAAACATCCAACTGGCCGATTATAACGTGATAGATGTTTGTTTCCCTATCCTCATTCTCGATTCCCAAGCCTGAACTGGCGTTTCCCTGGGGATCAAAGTCCACCACCAGCACTTTCTTGCCAAGCATAGCCAGCGCGGCGCATAGATTGACGCAAGTTGTTGTTTTGCCAACGCCGCCCTTTTGATTGGCGACGCAGACTATTTTGCTCATTTAGCTAAAAACCTTGAATATAAAAGGTTAACGGCCATCACAAAGCCGAAAAATCCACATCAACACCAGGCCTTTTTGGCATAGTGAAAGAAGGTTTACCCAACCCTCAAAAGAGCCACTTTGTACCATGCCTGAACTGTTTCGCCAAGGGAAATTTGATGAAAAGGGCAATCGTTCAGTTACAGGGGGACTTTTGGGAAAAGGAGGGACCGTACTTGTTGCCCAGCCTATGATTCTCATATATGAGATCAGGGGCGATGCCCTCCTTTCTCAAAAATAGCGGCTAAACAAATCTTTTTTTTCGTGACAATTTTTTTTGGGCATGTCACCCTAAAATCGCGATAAAATAACCACGCATTAATATTTTTCGGGGCGCGAAAATGTAGGGGCGATTTACGAATCGCCCAAGCCTGGATGTCCTGGATATCTAAAAATCAACCACGGAATACACGGAACACACTGAAAAAAAGCAATGAAAAAAGTCCGTGTGTTCAGTGTATTCCGTGGTTCAATAAGAATAAATCAGGGATAGATCAATAAAGCCGAGGAACAGGCGCCCTGTGAATAGTTTCCCTATAATTCCAGGGAGTCATAAAAAGCG
>CAYSHR010000125.1:0-8615 GCA_964430795.1 uncultured bacterium | reverse complement strand
TTGACTCTTACCGGGGCAAAGAGGACTGAAAGCCCTTTTGTATAATAATGGTAGAATATCAGATCGCCCATATCAAAAACACTTACCTCTTCAGGTCCACCCAGGAGTTTGTCCACATCGTTTCTGTACATTCCCAGTTTCAAAGGGCCGGCGCCGGCGCCTGGAGAAACCAGAACCGGATCAGGAGCGGTAATTTTCGATCCTCTGTTTTTGCCACAGGAAAAAGCAAAAATCACCAGTAGAAGAATGATTAATCCGGATTTAAATCTTTGGTCCATTGGGCTAAACCATCCCTTTTTTCATAGTTGGAAAATGGTTCTAAAAAAAAAGCTATTCAATATATCCAAGGCTTTTAAGCCGGTCCTCAAAGTCTTTGTCCACTTTTATTTTATCCGATTCACCTGCCCCTCTGCGCATTTTTGCCCTTGTTCTTATCATCAGTTTTCTATGATCGTCCAGGGTTTTCGCGAGATTGGCCGAGTCCTGGGCTTCTTGAAAAATATCCGTTTTCTCTCCAGGGTCTTTTCCCAAATCAAAAAGCTTTCTAAACCCAAGTTTCGGATGTCTGAAATAATGATATTTTTTCAAGTCGGACGTGATCATGGCGGTCCAGGCGCCCTTTTTCTCTTTTCTTAAGGCGCTGACTCTACCAAGGCGGGTCTCGGCAAAGAGCTCTCTTTTTGGCAAAGGCGAGGAGCCGGAGATGTAATCAAAAAGAGAGATGCCCTGAAGTTGAGGATTTTCATATTCCAATCCAAGGAGAGCCGGAATGGTGGGAAAAAGATCAATCAGGCTTACAGGAGAATCAAAAGAGGAGTTAACCGGATTTATCCAGGGCGTCTTTATTAGGAGAGGAACGCGAATAGTCTCTTCCCAGCACTGGGCAAGATGGGCGCGACCCCCATGTTCCAAAAACTCCTCGCCGTGGTCCGAGGTTATAATAACAATAGTGTTTTTATCGAGTCCGCGCAGGGCAAGGCCATGGAGAAACGCGCCCACGCTATCGTCCGTGTATCGAATCTCACCATCATAAAGAGCCAGAAGACGCTTAAGGTCCCCAGGGTTCATACCGGGGACAAAGTCCTCCCGATCCTGAATGTTAAAGCCGTCAATATTCCCTTTATAATCGGGATCAAAAATGTCGATGTATTCCTTTTGAGGATTATATGGGTGATGAATATCCCAATAGTGAAGCAGAAGAAAGAAGGGCGCGCCTTTCATCTTGTCAATATATTTCAACCCTTTCCTGGTTGTATTTTTTCCATGCTTGCCGTTTTTGTTGTTTTTAGCGTCGGCGATGGACTGGTCATAATAGTCAAATCCCCTGTTCAGTTTGTAACGGTCCAAAAGAAAAGGCGCGCTTACCACTGCGGCGGATTTATACCCGAAATCTCCAAGAACCTCGGCCAGGGTGGGAGGAAAAGCCGCCATGGGCGATTTGATGTTGTCCCCTTTGTGAACAATAGGATAGAGGCCGGTAAGCATCGACCCGTGGCTTGGCAAAGTCCAGGGCGCCGTAGCGTAAGCGTTATTGAATTTTACGGCATCTTCGGCAAAACGGTCAATGCTGGGCGTGGTGGGAAACTCATACCCATAACAGCCCACGTGATCAGCTCGCAAACTGTCAAGGCTGATAAGGACTATGTTTTTAAAACGAGGATCATACTCATTTCTCCGGCAGCCTGAAAAAATTAAAAACAGAAGGGCGGTGAGAATAATTGCCGTTTTTAGAGCAGCGTTTGTTTTCATCGGGCTAGTAACATTTCCTTTAACCTATCCTGGTTTAGCCAGCCTTCGAACGCGTCGATGTCAGGAAATATCTTATCGGAAAAAAACCGGAGCACCCAGTTGTGACTCATGGGTGAAATTGCCACGATGGGCACCCCCGACTTGTGACACTCCCACAATTCGATGGCTGTTCCAAGGCTGGCTGTGGGCAGATAGCAGATAAGCAGCCTTGCTGTTTTTGCCATATCGAGGTGTTTTAAAAAAACCCGGCGCCCTTCTTGATCATCATATTCCACTGAATCACAATGGTGCTCAAAAGGGCAGTAGACAATAAGGCCTGGGTCAACCTTTTGAAAAATATCCTTTAATCTATCTCTGTAATTCTGACTTTCGATCCCCGTACCGGATAAAGAGCCTTGAATAACTCCGGCGAGAAATACATCAATCCTTTTCGGGTAGTGCTTTTTGATCTCCATCTAATTCTGTTTCCCATCGCGATATCTGTTGGTAATAGGGAGCCTGCGGTCTTTTCCAAAGGCTCGAGGAGTGATTTTTATTCCCGGACTCGATTGCCTTCGTTTATATTCGCTTTTGTCCACAAGACCAATGATCCTGGAGAGAAGCTTTGGGTCATTCCCCGCCTTTACCATCCGGTCAAAAGAAAAATCCTTCTCAACGTACATTTCAAGAATGGGATCAAGAATGTCATATTGGGGCAGGGAGTCCGAGTCTTTCTGATCCGGGCGCAACTCGGCTGAGGGAGGTTTGGTAATAATGTTTTTGGGGATTACCGGGGCGTCGCCCAGAGAGTTTCTATATTCGCAAAGCTTGTATACTAATGTTTTCGGCACATCTTTGATTATGTTGAAGCCCCCGGCCATGTCGCCGTATAAGGTGGCGTATCCCACAGAGTTCTCGCTTTTGTTTCCCGTTGTAAGGACCATGTATCCAAATTTATTTGAAAAAGCCATAAGGAAATTCCCACGGATTCTGGCCTGGATGTTCTCCTGGGTCACATCGGTTTTCCCGCTTTTGAAAAAGGGTTCCAATGTATCAAGATAAGAATCAAAAACATCTTCAATGGGAACGGTTATACATTCGAACCCCATATTTTTCGCCAGAGCGTATGCGTCGTCTTTGCTGCCCCGGCTGGAATATTTTCCCGGCATGGAGAGGGTGATGACGTTTTTGGGACCAAGGGCATCGGCCGCGATTACCGCTGAAATAGCCGAATCCACCCCCCCTGACAAGCCAAGGATCACTTTTTGGAAACAGTTTTTTTTAACGTAATCCCCGCATCCAAGGACAAGGGCTTTATATACTTCCTCTATGCCAGAAGGCTGCTTTTCCAACCTGTTTTTGATTTGGGGCCGGACCTTCTTTTCCCATGAGCTGTATCCGTTTAGAATCCGTATAGACTCTCCTTTATTCCTGGCCTTTAGTTTTTCAGCCCGGAACCTCGGGTCGTGAAGGCGGTCTCTTTTGGCGGCGGACAGGTCAATGTCCGCGATAAGCAGGTCTTCCTCAAATGCCCTGGCGCGAGCGATAATATTTCCCTGATAATCAGAGACAAGGGAATTTCCATCGAAAACAAGCTCGTCCTGCCCTCCAACTAAATTACAATAACAGACATAAGTGGCAAGGTCGTCAGCTCTTGTAGTCAGCATTCTGTTTCTTGAGACGGCTTTACCCGCGAAAAAGGGAGAGGCGGAGATGTTGATAATGCACCGGGCGCCGCCAATCAAGACCTCCTGGGATTCAGGAGCGCCGGGAAGCCATATATCCTCGCATATGGTCAGGCCGATTCTCCACTGTCCAAGCTGAATCACCATGGGTTCATAGCCCGCCATAAAATAGCGGCTTTCATCGAATACGCCATAGTTGGGCAGGTGCGTCTTCCTGTAAATCCCCTCGATTTTTCCTTCAACGCAGACCGCGGCGGAATTATAAACGTCATCCGCCGATTCGGGAAAACCGACAATGGCACATATGCCCCTGGTCCGGTCGGCTACCTGATCAAGGGCGATTTTTACAGCTTCAAGAAACTGGGGTTTCAGCAGAAGGTCTTCCGCTGGATAACCGGATATGGCCAGTTCCGGGAAAACAACAATATCAGCGGCCGATTCCTTTGCGGCCAGAATATTTTTGAGGATTTTTTCCTTGTTCCCTTTTACATCTCCAACAGTGGTGTTTATCTGGGCCAGAGCTACCCTTAAGGTCATTTTTTGACTCCGCTATAGTAATCCTGAAGGGGAATTACATCAAAATCGGCCGCGTCGCCGGCCTCAAGTCCTTTAAGAGCCGCGAAAGCCTCCTGAATGGTTGTAAAGTAAGGAACGCCGCGCTCCAAAGCGCTTCGCCTTATGGAATAGCTGTCTGAAACGGCTTTTGTTCCAAAGGTGGTATTGAAAACGAGAGCGATTTCGTTGTTGACGATGGCGTCCACTATGTTCGGACGCCCCTGGTTTACTTTATAAATTCTCTCTACCGGAACTCCGGCTTCCTCAAGAGATATGGCGGTGCCTTTTGTGGATTTTATGGTAAACCCAAGTTCCACAAGTTTCCGCCCCACTTCCACAGCCTTTTTTTTGTCGGCATTTCTTACAGAGAGGAAAACCTGGCCGGACAAGGGCAGCCGGTTAAATGCCGAGACCTGGCTTTTGGCAAAAGCGGCGCCGTAATCATAAGCAATCCCCATCACCTCCCCTGTCGATTTCATCTCCGGTCCAAGGAGAGTGTCGGTTCCTGGGAATTTAATAAAGGGATAGACCGCTTCTTTGACGCTGATGTAATCAGGAGTTTTCACCTCAAGGCGATCCTGTTCCTTGAGGGACTTTCCAACCATTATTTTCGCGGCGATTTTCGCCAAAGGCACATTGTTGGTTTTGGATACAAAAGGCACTGTACGGCTTGCCCTTGGATTTACTTCCAGAACATAGACATCATCACCCTGAATGGCGAACTGAATATTTATAAGGCCGATAACTCCAAGCTCAAGAGCCAGCATTCTTGTCTGGCGCCTGAGCTGTTCAAGTATTGGCTCTGATAACGATATGGGAGGAATCATGCAGGAGCTGTCCCCCGAGTGGACGCCGGCCTGCTCAATCTGCTGCATAATTCCGCATATTGTGACCCATTCGCCATCAGACAGGGCGTCAACATCAACTTCAATGGCGCCTTGCAGAAACTTGTCAATAAGCACCGGATGTTCAGAACTGGCCTCCACGGCTTCAGTCACGTATTGGGTCAATTCGCTATTATCGTAAACAATCACCATGGCTCTGCCGCCAAGAACATAGCTGGGTCTTACAACAAGGGGAAACCCGATCCTCCCGGCGATTTCCAGGGCGTCGTCATTGCTTTCGGCTGTGCCGCAAGGAGGCTGTCTTAATCCAAGCTTCCGCAAAAGCAGGGTGAATCTTTTTCTGTCCTCCGCCCTGTCGATGGAGTCAGGGCTTGTGCCAAGAATATGGACACCGGCTTTTTCAAGGGGAACAGCCAGCTTAAGGGGAGTCTGTCCGCCGAATTGAACGATAACCCCGTCAGGTTTCTCAACATTGACAATATTCATAACCTCTTCAAAAGTTAGAGGCTCAAAATAGAGCCGGTCAGAGGTGTCGTAATCCGTTGAGACGGTTTCGGGATTACAGTTTACCATTATGGTTTCATATCCCGCTTCCTTCAGGGCAAAAGAGGCGTGAACACAGCAATAATCAAACTCGATCCCCTGGCCGATTCTGTTTGGTCCGCCGCCAAGAATCATCACTTTGCGTTTTGCCGAAGGTCTGGCTTCGCATTCGCTTTCATAGGTGGAATAGAAATAGGGCGTTTTGGCCTCAAATTCCGCGCCGCAAGTATCCACCATTTTGAATGTGGCAACAACGTTCTGTCTTTTTCGCTCTTCCCTTACAGTGGCTTCATCCACCTCGAGAATATCCGCCAGCCACATATCAGAAAACCCATATTGTTTGGCAAGGCGCCAGTTGTGTTGGTCAAAGCGCTGATGAAGGGGCAATCTCCACCGTTCCCCGGCCAGATTGATAAGCTCTTTCTCAAGGCCGATGATCTGCTCGAGGTTTTTTATAAACCATGGGTCGATCTTGGTCAGGTAGACAACTTCATCAAAGGGCATACCATGGCGAAGGGCTTCCCCTATATACCAGATTCTGTTCCAGCAAGGCTTCTGTAACTTGCCCTTTAAACCTTCCGGATCAACTATCTCGCCGTTTTTTATGTAATCGGTGTCCTGGTGCAGGGAATACCTGCCGTTTTCCAGGCTTCTAAGGGCTTTTTGCAACGATTCCTTGAATGTCCGCCCAATGGACATAGCCTCGCCTACAGACTTCATCTGAGTTGTGAGTATGTGGTTTGTGGTGGGGAATTTCTCAAAGTCAAACCGCGGGAATTTCACTACGCAATAATCGATGGTGGGCTCAAAACAGGCGGGAGTCTCCCTGGTGATATCGTTGACTATCTCATCGAGTCTGTAACCAACGGCCAGCTTTGCGGCGATTTTGGCAATGGGAAAACCGGTGGCCTTTGAAGCCAGAGCCGAGCTTCTGGAGACCCTGGGATTCATCTCAATGACTACAATTCGCCCATCTTCAGGATTTACAGCGAACTGGATATTCGATCCGCCGGTCTCAACTCCAACGGCACGGATTATGTCAAGGGAGGCGTCCCGCATCACCTGATATTCCTTATCCGTCAAAGTCTGAGCCGGCGCCACTGTAATGGAATCACCTGTGTGAACCCCCATGGCGTCAATGTTTTCGATGGAGCATATTATCACCACATTGTCGGCAAGGTCCCTCATGACCTCGAGCTCGAACTCCTTCCATCCAATAACCGATTCTTCAATGAGGATCGTCTTCTTTGGCGAAAGGCTAAGGCCCCATCTGATGTAATCCTCGGCCTCCTTATAATTGTAAGCGACGTTGCCCCCTGTGCCTCCAAGAGTGTAGCTTGGGCGGATAATGACTGGGAGGCCGACTCTTTTAACGATTTCCATAGCTTCGTCATGAGTGGAGGCGTTACCGCTATCAGGAATCTCAAGGCCCAGGTCTATTATTGTCTGCTTGAAAAGCTCTCTGTCCTCTGCTCGTTGAATAGCGTCAAATTTCGCGCCGATCAGCTCGACGCCATACTTTTCCAGCAAGCCGGCCTCTACCGCCTCCACTGCAAGGTTGAGTCCGGTTTGCCCTCCAATGGTAGGCAGGATCGCGTCAGGCTTTTCCTTTTTTATTATGCTTTCAAGCACCTCGATGGTTATGGAGTCAATATAGGTTCTGTTTGAGAACTCGGCGTCGGTCATGATTGTGGCGGGATTGGAGTTTAACAGGATTACCTCATACCCTTCTTCTTTGAGGGCTTTGCACGCCTGGGTTCCCGAATAATCGAATTCGCAGGCCTGACCGATGATGATAGGGCCTGATCCGATGAGTAAAATCTTTTTTAAATCCGTACGTTTTGGCATTTAGTATCTTTCAGGAAGATAGGTTGTATTAACGGCGGCACTATAACCCCAAAGAACTCTTATGGCAAGACGGTAAATGGAGGGTCTTCTGGAAAACAAGACCCAAAAAAGTAATTTTATGGTAGCATGCTTATGGACTAATATCCTATTTGGTAAAGGAGACTGTTGGACATGAGAAAAAGAAATATAATGGCAAAAATTATTATTCTTTCTGTTTTCGCGTTGATGTTATTGGCATTGCCGCCCTTGGCTTGTGACGACGACGACGATGACGAAACGCCTCCCTTTAATTCCGATACCCCTGACGATGACGATTTCTTTGACGATGATGATAATACTGACGATGACGATGACGATGACAACAATGTTGATGACGACGATGACGACATCAGCGATGACGATGATGATGACGACGACGATAGCGCGGCGCCCCAATTTTCGTCAAATCACAACGCCACCTGGAACTGTTATCTTTGTCACCAGGGAGAGGGGCTCTTTCACGCTACCGGGGATCCTCACTCCGGCGCATATGTCCCTCCAGGCGAATGCCTTAGTTGTCACACTCAAGGAAGTTTTGAAACCGAGACTGTTCAAGGAGGGCATTTCTGGGCTATGAATTGCCTAAATTGCCACCAAGACAAACACGGCAAAACCTGGGACGATAAAAGCCAGTGTCTTATCTGTCACGGGTCTGATAAATAATCTCTATCCGGGAGTGGTTCTCTTTGGTGATGATGCAGGTTTAATCCGGAGTTATTTCCTTCATGTTCTTGATAAGCTGATTCACATCCTCCCTGCGCCCCGCTACTACCAGAACATCGCCGATGTTTATGGCATCGTTGGGACCCGGTCCCAGAATCATCCGGCCATCGGCTTTCTTTATTCCAACAACAGACAACCCGAAATCAGCCCTGAAGTTTGACTCAAGGAGAGTTTTGCCGGTAAAAGCGCAATCCTCGGCAACCTTGATTCCTTCCATGGTAATGTCCAGATTCTCTTCAAGGAACGTAGACTCAAACAGGTCGGCGACCTCAGGACGGAGTACGGCGTTTACCATTCTGGAGCTTACCGATTGATAGGGGGAGACCACCATTTTCGCGCCGGCCACAGCCAGTTTTTTTGAGCCCCCAACCTCATTGGCCCGGGCAATTATGAACAGGTCGCTTTTCATCTGTCCGGCTGTGAGAATGGAATAGACCGTTTCCGCGTCTGAGGCCAGGGCCAGAATCAGCCCCTTGCATTGGTAGATTTTCGCCAGTTCGAGAATCTTTTCATCACTGGCGCTGCCGTGCATTGCCAGGGTTCCGTTTTCAACAAGCTTCTCGAATTTCGCCTGGTCTTTCTCGATAACAACGAAAGGAACCTTCAATTTTTCAAATTCGGTAATAATCAAAGATCCGATTCTACCGGC
>CAYSHR010000124.1:0-8643 GCA_964430795.1 uncultured bacterium | reverse complement strand
GACTGGTCGGAATTTATTGAGAAAGGGAGGCTTTTCTTTTTTACCGGAAAAGAAGCCGGAAATGAACTTGAAGGTTTTTTTAAGAATGATCCGGCCAAACCCAAACCTGAACAGGTTCTGCTCCTAGGTGACAAACAGATGGCGGCGCGAGCTGTAAAAAGCCTGCAAACAGTGAAGAAAACCGCTATTGAGAAAGCCGTGGTTCTAAAGAAAAAAACAGAGTCCTTCTATAGTGCTTTTCCATTGGAAAAGCTCGCTAAAAGATATCTCGACCCCCAGGGTTTAAGGTTTCTTATTGTTTCAAACAAGCTTTCTTATTTCATTCGATATTCAGTGCGAGATATAAAAATGGCTCTGGAATCACTTGGCGCCAATGCGCGGATTTTGGAGGAGAAAGACCCCATTGACCGCCTGAATGGCCTTTGGCTTCTGTCGGTAATAGATGATTTTAAGCCTCACGGACTGCTTTTCATAGATCATCTCAGGTCCGAATATCAGGGAATTTATCCCAAGAACTTGCCCTTTGTTTGTTGGGTCCAGGACTTTGTGGCCTCGATACATGATCTTCCAAAAGGCGAGCTAACCGATTATGATCTTCTGGTTGGATACACCAATCGAATGAATATTAAGCAATTTGATCCTGCTCGCCTTTTTCATCTTCCCACCCTTACAAATCCTGATATTTTTAAAAACCGCCCAAAAGAGACAAAAGTTGATCCCGAGTGGGATTTTTCCTTTGTCAGCAACATCTCCGCCGACATCGAGAAGAACCTTAAAGATTTAAAAATCAGGTACAAGGATCTGGGGAATGATTTTACCCAATTGCTTGACCATACTTTTTTACAAATAAAAGCCAGTCTTAAAAAAGGGGAACGCCTTACTGATTATGACGATTTTTACACAAGCTTCCTGGGTAAAATGAAGAAACTCAACCCTGAGTTGTCCCCTGGGAACAGCCTCTTTTACGAAGTTTACACAAATCTTTTTGGCGCCGCCCAGCGCCACCAGGCTTTGGAATATGTCTCCAACTCCGGCAAGAATCTCGCTATATGGGGAAGGGGCTGGGAAGATCACCCAACTTTGGCAAAACACGCCAAGGGAGTTGTTGAGAATGGCCCTGATTTGCTTGACCTTTACCAAAAAACTAAAATCAACCTCCATGTTAATCAATTCGTGCTTGAGCATCCAAGAATCCTGGATGGGATAATGGCGGGTGGTTTTTTTCTAGCCCGAGATGTCAATTCCTCGGGTTTGCTTGAGATCAAGGAGTGCTTATTTAAGGATAATAATGAACTAAAAAGTCTCATTGATAAGTTTTCAAAGAATCCTGAATTACGACATGATATTGTTAAAAGAAACCAGAGAATTATTAAAAAGTGGGCAACCTACAAAATCGGTATGAAAAATTTTCTCGCTTTTTTCGCCATTGGCTTTATTGACAACTATTTCAAAAACTCTTTTGGCCTTGAAAATAATGTAAGAAAATATCGTGTTGACATATTGAAAAGCCTTGGGAAACTGGCAGATCGGTTTCTATTTGACTCAAATAGATTTGGACTATACACATGCATTTCAATTTTACGCGAATTTGGAATGGTTCCAAAAACCGCTATTGACGCCATCGATTCCCTGGATGAGTATCACACCAAATGGGGAAGCCGGGTTTGGCCCCCTTCAATAAGCGACGCCGCGAGGAAAAAGGTTTTTCGTCTAATCAAACCGGCTCTAAATGACGGCGATTGTCAAAACTCAAAGCTCATCGCAATCATTTTGAAATCCTGGGTTGAACAAGAGACAAAAGACGCTCTGGTTTATAGATTCAAAAGGTATAAAAACGAATTACATGAAAAGATAAATGAACGCATTGATCAAACTTCCAAAGGCTCCATGGCGTTAATGCCGATTTATTCAGAAACAATCTCCCGCGCCCATAAACAAAACCGCGGATTGACCATAAAAGAAAGCGGCATGGCCATTATAAAAGCTCGGACCTACGTAAAGGCATTAGCTTTGCACCAGAAGGGTTTGCATGAGGAAGCATTAAATCTTTTACACCCTTTGATTGATGATAAAAAGACTGTTGGGAGAATTATCTTTGAGGCCGCCTTCTTTGCCGAACAAGGAGGTTTTTTAAACCGGAGCAAGGCATTGCTTGATAGATACGAAAACTGGTTGGATAGCCTGAACGGAAAAACCGACGACCTTGATAAAAATATATCCGGACTACGAAAAACAATCCTTGGTCAGCCCGGCCGGCCATATAAAATAGATGGACTTGATCTTCCTATGGAATTTGATTTACCCCCTTGTCATGACAGGGCATGGAGAGTGGACAAAATCAGAGCGCTTGGTGATGACCTGCTTGTGCTTGGCGTAAAAAGCGAGAAAAAACCTCTCCTCTTTTTCTCAATAAAAGAGAAGAAATGGATCGCTCCTGAGGGTCTTGAACCGTACTTGCGGCGATCTATGCCCTTTCCGGCCTTTGACGCGCGGAACGGAAAACTATTTTTAATCGATAATAAAAACCGGATAGTGAATATATTCGATTCATCCTTTGACTTGATTGGATATGTAAGCTTGGGTGATCCTCACATCGATTTCGTAAATGAGATGGCGGCAGGGGACAATGACCAACTCTGCGTAATCGACTCATACATGAACCAGGCTGGAATTTATCAAAATGGCAAATTCAAATTGAACATCTCCCTTAATCAACTTGTAAATTTCAAGGAAGGACAAAAGCATGTTTTTGACAAATCCCGTGACGATTACTTGTTGAATGACAGACTACATGTGACGCCTTTTGAGATGGGATTTCTCTTCGCGGGATACGGTAATTGGCTTGTTTTTGACAAAGAGGAAAAAGTATACCTTCACCAAAATAATCAAGGAGCCATTTCAGGATTTCATTCCAGTGAAGATCAGATATTAACCTTGACGCCAAATCCTATGAAAATCAAACTGCTCGACAAGGAATTATCTTCTTACATGTCATTTTCAATTTCCAACCACCCATATGGTACGGCTAATTTTGGCGCGGCTTGCAAACATGAAGGGGATATCTGGGTGGCGGACAATTACAATCAAAGCCTTGCACGATATGAATTTTCCCGGAACAAAACGTAGTTTCACCGGCAGTAGATTCAAACTGCCGGTGACCATTTATATTAACTCCAAAAAGGAGGTTATAGAGCTATCTTTTTTTGATCCTCCTTTTGGGAGTACTCAGGATATCTTTCTTCAAAACAATCAGGGCAAATGCCGTGGGAAATATCCGCTTCACTATGATTAAAGATTTCTATTGCCACATTTTCCCATGATATCTCATTCATCTTCACGCGATTGCAATATACACATAAAGTCAGTATTTCTTTTACCTGGCGCATCATTCGCAATCCTTTCGTAACGCCCTCCCTCTATTACAGTTATTATTAAGCAATACTAGTGCCAAATTGGCTAATTTACCAAGAACCGTTACTTTTCAGGATGTTAAGATGCCTGCTATTAGGATAGATTATGAAAAATGCCTCACTTTTCTGAAAGATTGACAGATTTGTGAAAAATATTTTTCGCTTTCCATTAATTTCGAGCCATTAATGGTCTTGAAATATTTGAATAATAAATTCAGAAAAATGGAAGCCGGCCTTGGCAAAATCCTTCAGTAATTTCAAATTCAGATTGACCTTGAGGTAAATTGGATATTCAATGGAGAATCTTTTTTATCTTAAACCCTTCGGAAGTTTATTTATGTACGGAGTTTCTTAAGGAAGGTGGTTATGAAAATATTTAACGATCCCGATTTTGTTTTAACAAACAGTTCCGTTGTAAAGTCATTTGTCGAGTTTGTAAAAATCGACACCCAGTCCAATGAAGAGAGCAAAACAAGTCCATCTACTGAAAAACAACTCAACCTGCAGAATATCCTGAAGAAAAAACTTATTAACCTTGGATGCGAAAATGTTGTACTTGATGACAAGGGTTATCTGTATGCCCTTTTCCCTGGAAATATCAATTCTAAGACATCAGTTGGTTTATTAGCCCACGTAGATACGGCCACTGACTTTTCCGGCGAGAATGTCAAACCTATATTTCACAAAAACTATGATGGTGGCGATCTTGATTTGTCTGATCATATTACAATTCATGTAGATGATAATCCGGCTCTGAAAGACAGAAAAGGCGAAACCATTATTACAGCTTCCGGGGACACACTATTAGGCGCCGACGATAAAGCCGGTATCGCGGAAATTCTAGCCGCCCTGGAAATATTGCAGAATGACAAATCAATTAAACGTCCTGACATTAAAATCGCCTTTACTCCTGATGAAGAGATAGGAAGGGGCGCCGGCAATTTTGATGTCAAGGGATTCAACGCCCTTTGCGCCTACACCCTGGATGGCAGCTTATCCGGCGAAGTAAACTTTGAGACCTTCAGCGCGGACAAAGGAGTTGTCACTTTTACGGGCGTGGCTGTTCATCCCGGTTTTGCCAAGGGTAAAATGGTGAACGCTCTTACCTACCTGGGGAAATTCCTTGATCGACTTCCATCAAAGGAGAGCCCGGAGGAGACCGAAAACCGGGAAGGATTCTATCACCCGACAGATGTTAAGGGCAACGCGGCCAAAGCCTCGGCTACTTTAATATTGAGAGATTTCGACAATGACAAATTGGCGGACAGAGGAAAACGCCTTAAGGAGTTGGTCGCTGATATCGCAAAGACTGAGCCACGCCTGGGGTTTGAGGTTGCGATAACCAAGCAGTATAGAAACATGGCTGACACTTTGAAAGAACATCCCGAGGTAAAGAATAACCTGATGCAAGCGACAAAAGACGCCGGTCTTTACCCTGTTGTTGTGCCCATTAGAGGGGGAACAGATGGCTCCGGGCTTACAGCAAAGGGCTTGCCCACGCCCAATATCTTTACCGGCGGTATGAATTTCCATGGTCCGAGAGAGTGGATATCCACTACAGTTATGGGGCAGGCTGTCTGCGTGATTCTTAACCTGGTGCAAAGGTTCGTGGAAAAAGAATAATTAATCACCGGTTATTATGGTAATTATTTTTTCGATCTCATCAACTGCCTGACACGGGGGCAGCTCAAAAAAAGATTCGCCCTTGGCATCGAATTTTCTTATGGCGCCCTCTTCTTCTATAGAGCCGACCAGTTCGACCTTCGCGTTTTTGGTGACATTGGGAACGTCATCTGCCGGCCTGATCCTGTTAACAATTAACCCCATTCTTATTTCACCCAAAGTTTCACTGGCCACTGAGGCAAGGGCATTGGCGACTTTAATGCCCTTTCCCGTCACATCGGAAACAAGCAGAAGACAGTCAACAGAACTCATCACCTTTCGGTTCATCTGCTCGATGCCGGCCTCCGCGTCAATTATAGTTACATCAAATTTCCCGGAGAGAATTTCGATGGCTTCTTTGAGAAGAGTATGAACAGAGCAATAGCATCCTTCCTCCACAGGGCGTCCAATACTTAAAAACGCCAAATTCCCTTTCTCGCACAGAGCCTCCATAAGACGATAGTCGATGGACAAAGCCAGATCATCATCGGCCACACCACCGTCCTTAATCATGCTGATGGTCTCTACTCGCACATCATTCAAGGTTTTTTCAGGGGCAAACCCAAGAGCCATAGCCAACCCTTCGGCATGAACGGCGTCCACCATCAAGATTCTTTTTGTTCCATCTTTCAAATAATATCGAGCAATCATAGCTGAAATAGATGTTTTACCTACCCCGCCCTTACCACATATGGCTATAACTTTTGGACTCACAATTTTTCTTCTGTCTGTTTTTGGTTGCGGATTTTTCGAAGCTCTTCAACACTTGCGCAGACATCCCAAAATTCACAACTTTCACACTCCGAATGATTTGCTTCATCTTCGTTAAGTTTAATAAGGGCGCCGGTTACCATCATTACCTGCTCCCCAGTCTTTTTCAAAGCCATTATCTTTTCATAATCACCGGAGATAAAAATAACTCTTACCCTTTCTATAAAATCAAATTGCTTTAAATTATCTATCAGCCCTTTTCCAAGATGATTAAAGGCGAATCCTCCCTCCATAGCCGTCTTACTGACCCTGCACCACTGGGTGAGGTGGCTTGGCATTGAGCGAACCATAAAGCCTTCGAGCTCTGTTTCGTAAACCGCTCTTTTTAACTGCTGATGTTTTTCATACTCGAGCCCTTTCTCAAACTTGCCCATAACCTGGATAACCTGTCCAAAAGGGACGCTCTCTTTTTTTGACTCATCCAGATCGTCACCGATCAATACAAGCTGATCATCATCAATAAAAGATTTATCTGACCATACAAGAAAAAACAAAGAGCCGAATTTGGGATTACCCAGTTCAACGGCGGTATCTTCTTCCAGAATAAGACTTGACTCCCGGGGCCAGTCGGTTTTGGGAAGATCCAGAAGCCGGGTACTTCCGTTTCTGATCATCTTTTTATAGAACGCCTCTACTTCCTCAAATTCTCTATCGTAGAGTCCCATTCTTTAAGACCCGGCAAAGAGGGCGGCGCCAATGGCCGCGGCATACTGAGGGTTATGAGGAAAAGGCTGATAGGCGCCTGTCAGCTTTTCTTGAATAACATCTACAACCGAATCGAGCCTGGCAACACCTCCTGTGATAGTATAGTTTGGTGCCATGCCAAACCTTCTGGTTTGCGCCACAACAATACTGGCCACCGATGAAACTATTCCAGCGAAAATATCAGGGGTTGGAAGACCATCGTTAACGTGAGTGATAACCTCACTTTCCGCAAAAACGCTGCATTGACTGCTTATGGGAACTGCCTCCTTGGCCTTTGCCACGATCCGGTCGACAGACTTAATATCTTCATTTAACTTTTCACACATCACTTCGAGAAACCGTCCGGAACCCGAGGCGCACTTGTCGTTTCTCATAAGGTTGGTGACAATGCCATCCGGATCAAGCTGCATGGCGGTGATGCTCTGTCCGCCAACGCTGATGGCCAGCTCGGCATCAGGTATAAAAAAACTTACAGCCGCGCCAACGCAATTGACTTCATCCTCAACAAAATCAACGCCGGCAAGCAAATCCGCCCCCGATCCGGTTCCGGCGAAACCCTCTATCCGCTCTCTATTGACCCTGGCTTTCTTCATCACTTTTTTTAGCAGGTCGTCAATCTCATTAGCTACATTGCCGGTAGTAGGGATCATTTCACCGGCCACAAGATCATCGTCATCAAAAACAACAGCCTTGGAAAAAAGGCTTCCTATGTCACAACCCATGGTTATCATTTCGCGCCTCCCGACTTTGCCGCGAGCATTGCCGCGCCGTATGCTCCGATTATCTGTGGGTCGATTTTTGGAACCACCATTCTTTTTTTGAGCATCTTCTCAAGTTCGGATCGAACCGCAACGTTTTTGGCCACGCCCCCTGTCATCATCAAGCTATCTTCAGGACCGATTCTTCTGACAAGGGCAAAGACCCTCTCGGCCATCGCCCTGTTTATACCGGCGGCAAGATCGATCTTGGAAACGCCTCTTTGAATATAATGAATTACCTCGGTCTCAACGTAGATGGAGCAGCGATTACTCATCTCAACGGGTTTCTTTGAGCCAAGGGAAATAGGTCCTATTTCGTCAAGCCCCACTCCAAGGGCTTTACTCATAATTTCAAGAAAATGCCCTGTACCGGCGGCGCATTTGTCATTCATGGCAAAATCAACAAGGTCACCCTTTGCGTTTAATTTGATCACCTTGGCGTCCTGCCCGCCGATATCAATTACGGTTCTAATATCCGGGCATGCGCAAAAGGCGCCATAACCATGGCATGAGATTTCACTGATATTTTCGCCGGCAAGTTTTTTCTTCTCAATTTTTTCTCTCCCATAACCGGTGCTCACCGTATAAGCCAGGCTATCCCAACTTAGGTCGAGTTTTTTTAATACTCTTCTCATAACCTCTTTTGCGGAGTCCACTGGATTTGGCAATACATTCATGCTCTGGGCATGGACAATCTCCATTTTATTATCATCAACAATAACCGCTTCCGCAGTCAGGGAGCCTACATCAATTCCCGCGAAAAACATCTGTTACCTCAAGCCTTGGTTTAATTCAGAAATCACTTACACAACTCTTATGTTTTATGAACTTTCCCGACCGGTTTTCTCTTCCTTACCTTCCTTTTCGTTTTGGATTTTTTATCCACCACGTTTTGAATAAACTCCTCTATTTCCTCTTGAATAACCGTGATGGGAGTCATAGTGCGAAGCCAGGAATCTCCTTGTAGAGTCAGAAGAGGAAGATTCATCCGCTTTTTCAACTCCTCTCTCAATATCGAAACAACAGACCATGTTTGTTTACATGAATGATGCCCGCAATAGATAACGCAATCGGCTTTTAGGTTTCTCGCGGCATGAATCACATCGTTGGTCCAGGAAACCGACATCTCCTGGGCGCCGACTTGCCTTGTCATGGGCATGTTCGCCGCGGTTCCAGCCAGGCCGTCAATCATGGTATCCATAGTGGTGGTATCAACAGGTTCGGGGAAAAACAGATCAAGTCCATCTCCCAAATGAGAATAACCACTCTCTTCCATCCAATTATAGAGCTTTATGAAATCAAAGTAGAAGCTCGTATAAGCCCAGACAGCCCGGGCT
>CAYSHR010000123.1:0-8724 GCA_964430795.1 uncultured bacterium | reverse complement strand
ACTTACGACCCCTAAAAAGGGGTAGCGCGGAAGTCAGGAGGAAAAAACCTCATTTAATCCGAATGTTAAAGCTCATGCGATATTGAGGCTCTTCCTTAATTGAAGAGAGGTCATTGAAATCATCCATCATCTCAAATAGAGGAGAGGGAACAATGGCTCTGCTGAAAAATCCTTCTGAAAGAAGAGATTTCCAGATGGTTTTCGGTTTGGGATACGAAAGGACGCCTACAGGATCATCTTCGGCAAGTCCCATCTTCTGTTTTGCCAGATCAAGGGCGTCAAAAAGTCCGCCCAATTTATCTATCAAGCCGGCTTCAAGGGCTTTTTCTCCAAGAAACACCCGCCCTTGAGCGTACTTTTCCACATCTTTGTTTTTCATTCCCCGGGCTTTAGCGGTTTTTGAAAGGAATTTCTTGTATTCCATATTGAGAAGTGATTTTATCCTGGCTTTTTCCGATTCAGTAAAGGCGCCAAACTCGCTATAGATTGACGCGTTTTTACCCCTTTTGAACTGATATTTGTTCATGCCGAGCTTTTGATAAAGCCCTTTCAGGCTGAACTTGCCGATTATGACCCCGATGCTTCCTGTAATGGTGGCCGGTTGGGCAAATACCTTCTCTCCGGCCATGGCGATGTAATATCCTCCTGACGCGGCTACGTTTCCCATGGAGACGATTACGGGCTTTCTCTTTTTCAGCCTGGCCAGGGATTGATAAATCAGGTCTGAGGCAAGTACCGCGCCTCCTGGTGAATTCACCCGAACCACCACGGCCTTGATCTGGTTGTCCTTGTAGACCTTTCTGATATCCTCGCAAAGCTTGTCAGTAATAACACCGGCGCCTTTTCGTTCCGTGCCGCTATCAAGAATTGAGCCGTGAGCGTAAATTAGCGCAAGGGCGCCCTTCTGTAAAAACCCGGCCTTGTGGCCATATAGATTGCTCCATGCTCTAAAATATTTACCGGCTTTGATGATTACAGGTTTCGGCTTTTCTTTTTTCACCTCGGAAAGAAGCTCTTCATAATAGAGAGCCTTGTCAATAAGCCCGGCTCTTTTGCCTTCCACGGCGCCATAAGGTCCTTTGTCAATCCAGGATTGAACCTTCCTTTTTGTGGTCTTTCTCCCTTTGCGGATATGGTCAACAATGTGATTGTAGATGCCGTCAAGAAGCTCCGTTGTCATCTCTTTTGCCGGCGTAGAGGGAGAGGTTCGCAAAAACATCTCCGCCGCGCTCTTGTATTTGCCCTTGGCGAAGATCTCGGCTTTGACATCGAGTTTTGCCAGGGCGCCCTTCAGGTGAACCGTCTCAAGGATAAGGCCGGTGAGGTTGATATGAGCAGAGGGCGGAGCGTAGATTTTTTCACAACAAGCAGCCAGGTAATATTGAACATTTCCACCACGGTCAAAAAAAGCAATGGTTTTCTTGCCCCGCGCTGTTAACTTTTTCATATAATCGGCGATCTCCTGGGCCTGGGCCCACCCCAATCCCAGGGGACCTATTCTGAAAATGACGGTCTTGACCTTTTTGTCATGGGCCAGCCATTTGAGAAGAGAGATGATGTCCACAAACTGTATGCCGGGAACTTTTTTTACAAAGGGGATTGCCCTTGGCATTGGCGCGTCAATGATCTTTCCCCTGAGGCGGACAACCACAGTATCGTATTTTGCTTTTTTAAGAAAACCCCTTTGAATGTTATAAAAAAGAAAGGAATAGCCTCGCGTCAGCGTCTGATAAATTTTTCCCAATAAAGTCATAATATTTCCCAATCAACGTGGTTTTTGCCTGCCGGTCAATTTAAATCAAGTACGGCCTTCTCTCCCTTTATTACAAGATTTGCTCCCAGCTTTTCGCTTTCTTTTACAAATCGAGTCAAGGTTCTTTTCGCCCTTTGGCCGGTGGCCGGTTTTGGCCGCCATAATATATCCGGATGCCTGTTCTGAGTAAAAAGAGGTATCGCCTCAAGGGAAATGGGCGCCCCCTTTTCAATTATCAGCTTTATTGCCAGAGCCTCCCTGGCCCTGTTGTTCCCAGTGCCAAAAGCCAGGTTCCCCACAGAATAGACCACCGGCTTACCGTCAACCATGGACATGGCCTGGATAATATGGGGATGGTGCCCGATAACGGCGTCGGCGCCGTTTTTAATGGCCGCCTTTCCATAAAAATTCTGTTTATGGGTGATTTGGGCTTTGTAGTTTTTACCCCAGTGAAAAGTAGCGATCAGAACATCCACTTCAGGCCGCATCAAAGCCATATCCCTGGCCAGGGCTTTTTCGGAAATGTGAGCGGGGCCTCCCGTTTTTAGCTCCGGGCCATAATTGTAATAACCCAAAAAACCGATCTTTATTCCGTCAATCTTTACGACCAGCCCTTTATGTCTCGCTACGCCAAATCCCGCGCCATAGTGATTGATGCCGATTCTGTCGGCATTATCCAGAGTCTCCTTAAGGCCGGCAATACCACAATCAAGAATGTGGTTATTCGCCAGGTTAACGATGTTAACTCCCGATTTTTTTATAGCTTCCAAACCCTGGGACAGCATATAATAGGCAAAGGCCTTTTTCTCCCTTTTGCAGTTATTAGCCACAGGGGATTCAAGGTTGATATTTACGATGTCAGCCTCTAAAAAAAGGGGCTTCATCTTTTCAAGAGGATAGCCATAGCCATATTTATAGATGTAGGGCAGAGCCAGATCGTCAAGCATGGTGTCGCCGGCAAAAAGAACCGATACAGGGCCCTCGGTTCTCTTTTCAATCTTAACGGCAGTTCCATTTTTCTGATTGAAATCCTTATTCCGACAGGCGGGAAAAAGGGCTACAGGAAGCAATATCAGCAAAAAGAAGAAACATCTTTTCATTGGGGAATCTCGATAACAATCCTGTCTCTGACAATTTTCAGGTCAGTGTCGCAAACCTTCAAGCTCCATGCCCTTATGTCTTCAAGCACGGCTTTAGCCGCCGCGCCTTTTAAAACCTTAGTCTGATACTGAACCCTCTTGTCCCTGTTTTTTATATATGTCGGAAAAAGCTCTATTTTGGATATCCGCTTCTCTTTTGTAGAGAGAATAGCCCTTACTAAAAGTCCCTCATCCGCGGACTTGTTGCCCGAACCAAAGGCGAAGTTGCCTATTCCATATATAACTGCCGTGTGGCCGATCATCTCCACCGGTTGCCAGAAATGGGCGTGGTGCCCGATAACTAAATCCGCCCCTCCTTCCGCCGCGGCTTTTGCCAGAGCGACCTGGGCTTTATAAGGGGGGCGCCAATACCTTACACCCATGTGGAGGTTGACAATAACAACATCCGCTGTCTTTTTGGCCTTAACCACATCTTCGGTCAAAGTCTGTGGGTTGTAGATAAAAGCGCCCATGGTGTTGGCGTTATTTATCATCGTCAAATCCCGCTCACATAAGGCGATTCTGCTTTTTACTCTCTCGGGTTTGTTAATGTCCTTGCTGGTGGAAAAATAAATCTCCGGGCTTATACCGCCAATCATGGCGATTTTTACGCCTTTTACCGTGGCTATATAGGGCGCGCGGGCTTCCTTGTCTGAACTTCCCGCGCCAAACCAGCCGATTTTCTCCTTTTCCAAAATATCGATGGTCTCTTTTAAACCCGGCTCGGAGCAATCAAGGAGATGGTTGTTGCCCAGGGTCACAACGTCGAAGCCTCCTTCTTTGAGCCCTTCCACGCTTTTGAGGGGCGCCTTATAGAAAAAGCCCTTTGTGGATCGCTTATTGGCCTCCTTGGCCAAAGGTCCTTCCAGGTTTCCAACAAGAAGGTCCGCTTTTGTCAAAAGAGGGCGAGTTCCCATAAAGGGATAACCCCACCCATGTTTTTTTATAAACTTTTTCGTTCTATCCCAAAGCAGAATGTCTCCAACAAAGACCAGGGCGCCCTGATCCGGGCCTACCTCAAGAGCAATCGCTTCAAGCTCTTCAGGTTTATAAAGGTGAATATCGCCCCTTGTTTTTACAAGGCCGATTTTTTCATAACCCACCTTCAGTTTCTTTGCTTTTGGTTTGGCCCTTCCTTTGTTGGCAACCTTTGAGCTATTGTTCTTCTCTTTTTTGGAGTCCTTATTTGAACCGCAAGCCGAATTCATACCTGACAACAGAAAAACCGCCAGAAATATTGAAACTAAAAACCTGCAAAGGGGAAATCTTCCTGCCATGGTCTCCTCCATTTTGAAGATCACTATACAGACCAAGAACCATAAAGTTCAAGACTTTCTGAAAAAGTATGCTTGGACCAGAGGAATAAATTTAACTTCGCCCGGCTTTTACCCTGTATAGCCAAGACCTTTGATGTTTTCCTTGTTGGCTTTTAATTCCTTTTTCCCTTTTTGGGACTGGTGCAGATAAACTTCCAGCCGCTTGTTGATCTCTCCCTCGCCATCGTAATACATGCTTACAAGGGGGACGCCCTTTTCCTGTTCAATCTGCTGGAAAATCGAGGCGGTGAGGTTGCCCGGCATACAGCCAAAAGGCGCGCAATTGACAACAAGTTCCGCTCCCTGTTTTATAAACTGGGTCGCCCTGCCTATGGTGATTATGGCCTCCCCCTCAAAGTTAATGGGTAGATATTTTTCGCCATCCTTAATAACATCATCCATGGAAGGCTCATGCCTGTCATGGAGTACTTTTTCGCACCATTGATAATATTTGCGCTCGCCGGAATGGAGGAAAGTGTTTTTCAAAAGACTCTTTCCTCTGGCTGTGATATTTCGCATCTGCTGTTTCGCGCTCCAATCCTGAAGATAGGCTGTATAGAGTATCCACTCGGATATGGGCGCGAGCCAGGCTTCACCGCCATACTGTTCGATGTTGTCGATTACGTAGCCGTTGGAAAACTCATTACACCTGACGTAAATCTCTCCCACAACGCCCACAAGGGGCTTTTTCAGATCATAAGTGTCAATGGCGGCAAAACGGTCAGCGGCCTTGCGCAAGGGAATTTCCATTCCTTTGTTTTTGTAAAAAGCATCTCTAAGGCGAGCCGCCTCTTCTTTGGCAAGAGCATCTGTTTCACCAGGATTTTTCTCATAAGGTCTTATTTTGGTAACCATCTTGTAAAGAACGTCGCCTGCCAGAAAGCCATGCCATAATTCCCTACGTAATTTTTCGCTGAGACCCTGATAGGAGTTATAGGAAGATGGGGAAACAATAGCCAGGTCCTTGTAACCGCACCTGTCCAAAATCGATCTATGAAGGTAAGCGTATTGTCCGAACCTGCAAGGTCCTGTGGCTGTCGGCATAAACAGGGCGTGCTCATTTCCTTTAGCGTCCATGTCCCTCAAGGTCTTTAAAAGGCCGCCGATAGTCACGCTTGTGGGAAGGCATTCGCTGCCTCTTACAACGGCGCGGCCGATCTCGTAAGCCTCCCTGTCCTCAGGGGGCAACGCCCTTGCCGTGATGCCATACCTTTTGAAAATCCCGGTAGCTATCTCGCCGGTGTAAGGATGCATTGGGGGAATCCACAAAGTGCGACCTTCCAGTTCACTGTCAGTGGCTGTGCGATAGGCCGGCGGGATGCCGGGCTTTGAATCAACGTTTTTAGATACAACGTCAAGAAAAGCCTCAACCCTGGTCATATAGCCCGCGTCGGCGCCATGCTCATCGAGTTCAAGAATCAGCAGAGGACGGGCGCCCATGATCTGCTCGGCGTAAGTAAGAAGGAAGCTGTCAGGACCACAGTTGAAATTTGAGAGATAGACAGCAAAGAGGTTTTCGTTTTTGGCCACGGTTTTCATGGCGGAAATAATCCTCTGTCCATAGTTCCAATAAATATTTCTATACTCGTCACCCAGGCTCTTTGGATCAAAGGGAACAAAATCTATGGGGATCACAGTATAGCCGTACTCGGCAATCTTCTCAGGCAGACCCAGGTTGGCGCCTTTGTCAAAGCAGTTGTAGGGGCGCCCTACCATTACAATGCCCTTTTCCCCATTCTCCTTGAGTTTTAAAAGAGCTGCCTTTCCCGCTTCATGGCAGGAATTTTCAAACTCTTTCTGGGCGGTAAAAGCGGCGCCAATGGCTTTTTTAAGGAGGCTTTTCTTTACATTTAATGAAGCGCCTATAGAACCGGCCAACTCTTTGGCCATCCTGGCAGCATCCCATCTCAGATCAAATATGGGCGTAACCAGCCTGCTCTGATCTGTTTTTTGTAAAGTGAAAATTGATTTCATCACACCGGCATGGCTTTGAAGATAGGGGCAGAAAAGGCTGTTGGTGGTAAACTCGTTTGGAATGTTGCTGATGGTTTGAGGTATGAGTATCTTCTGGTAATCTTTCTTGTCCATCATCTCAAGAGCGTGCCCAATGGCTACCTTGACGGGAAAGCAGAAATCTCCTGATGAATTCTGGGTTCCCCGCTCCTTAATCCGGTCGTTTGTGACAGGGGAAAGCTCCACTTTCCACCCGAGAGTATTTAACATGGCCGTCCAGAAAGGAAGGTAAGAATAGATTGACAATGAAAAAGGTATGCCCATAACAGGGGCGGTTTTTTCCACGGGCTGGTTTTTATATATCTTGTGAAGAAACCTATCTCTTTTGCGAAACAGAGAAAATCCCTTGTTTGCCCTTGGCTTCGCGTCGTCGGGGTCTTTGCCGCACATGTAACCCCATGAAGGGCGTTCATCCTCTCCAGCTATATGGGCAAATGTAATCCGGCAGCTGTTGTTACAGGCCTCACATTCCTCTTTTGTAAGCTCAATATCTTTCTTGTAAAGATCAAACCCTCTGAAGGATGACTCGGTGGTTCTTGATTGTCCCTCTTTCGCTGTAAGAAGAGCAACGCCAAAGGAGCCCATCTGGTGACACAGGGGCGAAACCACAACCTCCACGCCAAGGAGATTCTCAAAGGCCGCCACAAGCCCCTTGTTTCTTGCTGTGGCGCCCTGGAAAAAGACCTTCTCTTTTGAGACATACCTGTTTCCCACAACCTTGTTCAGGTAATTTTTCACCACTGAATTCATCACCGCGGCAATGGCGTCAACAGGCATAAAGCCCTGGCGTAAAAGCTTGTTGGTGTCCTCTTCCATAAAGACCGTGCATCTGTCGGAAGTTTCCGGAGGCGCTATGCCCATTACCTTTTCACCTATTTCTCCTACGGAAAACCCCAGTTTATTCGCCTGCTCCTCGACAAAGGAACCGGTTCCCGCGGCGCAGATAAAGTTCATGTTGGCGTCTCTTATGGCACCGTTTACCGTGTGCATATATTTGCTGTCCTGGCCGCCGATTTCAAAGATGGTGTCTATCTGAGGGTCTGTAAACATGGCGCCTGCCACATGGGCGCTTATCTCGTTTATTATGCTGTCCGCGCCGATTACCCGGCCGACAAATTTCCTGCCCGACCCTGTGGTTCCACACCCCTTGACAATGAAATTGACCCTGTAGTCCTCCATGATTTTTTCAACTGCCTGAAAGAGCTTCTTTACAGCACCCAGAGGATCTCCCAGGGTTTTTCGATATATATCAACAAGGACCTTGTCCCCCATGTCCAGAAGGACCAGCTTGGTGCTGGTGGAACCGATATCTATGCCGAGAGTAACGGGAATATCCCCTGAAAGCTTATCCCATATTCTGACTTCGTTTTGCATCTGGTCCATATACTCATGGTCAACCTCAAAAGATGGATATCGGGTTCTTTTCAAAAGAAGGGGCGTTCCTGTTTTTGTCTTCTCCTCCACCTTTTCCGAGCCGGAAGTTTTTTTGCCCACCAGTTGACTCAGGGAAAAGACATTTTCCAAAGCCGCCAGTTTCGCCGCGCCGATAGCCCCGGCGACATGAGCGTTTTTCCATGTTTTTATATTCTTTCCCAGATACTGGGAAAGGCGCTTTATGATAAGTTTGTTCTGGGCGACGCCTCCTGTCACTATTGACTGCCCTTCAAGGGGCTTTCCTTTGAGCAGAGTCTGTAAAAAAGTATCCACGCAACCTTTGCATAACCCGGCCCACATAGCCTGCTTGGAATAGCCTTCCTGCTGGCGGTGAATAAGGTCGCTCTTCGCGAAAACCGCGCAACGGCTCGCTATGGAAGGAGGTACGCCGTCATATTCAAAACCGGCGATGGCGTCGTAATCGAGCTCTAGGCGTCTTGCCTGCTCGTCAAGAAAGGAGCCCGTGCCCGCGGCGCACAGGGAATTACCGCTGTAATTGAGGAATTTACCTTTTTCGTCAAGATGGATAATTGTGCATGAACCGCCGCCCACATTCAGGATATTCCTGGCCTTTGGGAACTTATCCCGAACCGCCTTTATCTCCGCCTCGATGAAGTGCATGGGCCTTATGCCAATGCTCTTGGCAAAAAGATCAACTCCCGACCCGGTTAATCCCACTCTGTAATCACCATCATCAAGTCCGGCCAGAATTTCATTAAGGGTTATGTTCGGGTTGCCCTGGTGGGCTCTGTATATTGTTTTCGTGAGGCTTTGCCTGTCGAATACGGCGATTTTTACAAAAAGAGCGCCAACATCAATTCCAAGATTTTTAACAGTTGTCATTTTTTCTCCGCAAATTTAATTCAGCTTAAAAAAGGGGACGGCTGATTAAATGTTTAATTAGCATTGTAATGCCATAAAAAAACGAATTCCCCGTTTGACATAATCGTAGGGGCACGGCAAGCCGTGCCCGGTGTGCCACCCGCAGCAATAACCCGACGGCACAATATCCAAAGGATAGAAACCTGTCGTGCCAGGACGTAAAAACGTGGGCACCGGCGAGCCGCCG
>CAYSHR010000122.1:0-8740 GCA_964430795.1 uncultured bacterium | reverse complement strand
TGCAGCGCAAATCATCACAGCGGCAATGCCAATCCTTCTCATTTTCATTATTGGCTTTCACCATGGCTTGATTGCCTTTTCCACTATTTTATCCTGGCATGAAAGACAAACACCCCTTAACTCAAGGTGATGTTTTTTCAACTTATAGCCATATTGCTCAGCTACTTTTTTCTGGAGAATCTCAATGGCGTTCTCCTTGAACTCAATGACTTGTCCGCAGTGTTCGCAAATCAAGTGGTCATGATGCAGACGCCCATGAACGGGCTCGTATACTTGATCCTCTATCTCCCCTGAGTGAGGAGCTTTTCGAATCAGACCAGCCTCAAGGAGGTGGGGTATAAGGCGGTAGACCGTGGATCGAGCAATTTTCTTATTATCGGAGCTGAGCCTTTTTGCCAACCCTGAAACCGTAAAATGATCAGGAGTCTCAAATACCGCCCTGATTACCGATTCTCTCTCACGAGTCATTCGGAGATTGGTCCTGGAAATGAAGTTTTTGAATTGTTCCACCGCTGACATATAAGCTTCCTTGTTGCAACTGGTTCGCAATATAACCGCCTAATAATCCCTTGTCAAGGGAAAATTATTCTTTTTTGTAATCCTTCAGTGACAAGGGAGCAAGGTGGCAGGCTTTGAGATCGGGGGAGATGACCCCATTTCTCAACAATGGCCGGCATTGTCAATGATATTGGGAAAATGGGGATCGTGTACCCCGATCTCATGATCTCCCCCGATCTTAAAATTTATCACCGGTCATATATTTATTATTGATATTCCCATGGCTTTTAGCAAAAGGTTGAGAGCGGCAAAAAGAACGATCACGCCAAAGATTCGCTTCAGGGTTTTTGGAGACGCCTTGCCCGCTCCATATTTTGACCCTCCATACCCTCCAATAATCACCACTACTGAAAACAGGAGGATATCTTTCCAGGGCAGGGTGCCCCCTGTAACAAAATGAACAGACAAAGCGCCAATAGAGACAACCAGGATGTAAGTCGCGGTCAAGGCGGCTGTACGCTTAACAGGCAACAACCCCAGGGCCAGAATTATCGGGCCGAGAATTATCCCACCACCGATTCCAACAAGGCCGGAAATCAGACCGGGGAAAAAACCAAGGAGGAGTCCCAGAGGCCAGAAGATTTCCTTTCCTTCTCTTTCTGGATCAGCCCCGCTTTTTTTAGAAATAAGCATTTGAATCGCCAAGGCTGTCAGGGTAACAGCCAGAAGCCATATGAACATGACATGGGAAATCGGAATAGCGGCGCCAACTATAGCGCCGGCAACGCCCCCCACAAGATAGTGCCAGATGGCGCCAAAATTAAAATGCCCTTTCTTTCTAAAATTGATCATTCCAATCAAAGCGACAACAATATTTAACCACCAGGCGACAGGGCGCAGGGTCTCAGGGTCTGATGTTACAAAGGATAAAATGGAAAGATAGGCTGTTCCGCCGCCAAGACCAACAGACGCGTAAGCCGCCGCTACAAAAATAAGGATAGGAGCTATTATGCCGGTGTAAGGCATTGGTTTTCTCTTTCCGAAGTTGAAAGTAACCACGGAATATGATACACAATCTTCTGAATTTATTCCCCAGAAAAATAGCTTCTGTTATGCTATAATGACTATGATGTATCCTTATAAGTTATGTGTAGTCCGATTTTATAAGGCTTCAACTTGATCTGCTACTATTATTTTCTGAAATAATATCTTTTTTAAAACCATAAGGTGAAAATTACCGTTTTCAACTAAGCCAACAGCAAAAAGTCATTTTTTTCAAGCAAGACATGGGAGTAACGATTTTTTTGGCGTGGTGGAGTCTTCATTAATGGTGACGTTGCCGACAGCGCAAATAGCTCAATAGAAAAAACTTTTTTTTAAACCAAATATTTTCTTTCCAAGGGGAAGTGTAAAGTGTAAATTTAATAATTCTGTATTGCTGCGGCAGTTGTAGTCCGTATATTATAAAAAAACACTTCATCGTCCTGAAAAGTCGGAGTTTAAATGCCAGTATATCGACATAGAGAAGAGACAATAAATAACCAGTTGGCAATCTTGATTTCCGGTTTGGGCATACAAGCTGAAGCAGAAACCATCCTGTTTCACGGCAAAGATCGTCCTGATGTCATTTTTGATTTTCGAGGACTTCGAGTCACTATAGAAGGCAAATTTTCTGATGTCCAAAATGCTCGAAAAACAGTGCTGGAACAGGCGCGAGATCGTGTACAGAAAGGCATCTCGAATATATCCGCAGCCATTGTATATCCTAAAGCTCTTCGCAATGCACCCTCTGCAAAACTTTTAAAAAAACTTGAGTCCACTTCACTAGCCTATTGCATCGCCTCAGAGGCCGACGAAACCGAGTGGTTCAAGGGATTGCCCATTGCAATCATCGCGTCTTTGCGAAGAGTACAAGATAGTCTCGCCCAGGATGACATCGTTGAAAAAACAGCAAAATCTTTATCAGAGCGCCTTGAAGCAATATCGCATTTCTGGATAGGGCAATCAGGTACATGTGATCGACTGGCAAATATTCTTGGTATGCCTCCTTCAAAAGGCGAAACAGCGAAAAAAAGAGAAGAACGACACGATACGGCAGCAAAGGTCGCGGCTCTGGCAATCGCCAACGCTTTGATCTTCCAGGAGCAACTTGCTTCAACTGATGGTCGGGTTAAGCCCCTTAACAAGGTTGAAAAAGAGAAGGATATTATCAGTGAGTTTCAATCAACCTGGCAATGGATTTGGCAAAATATTGATTATGTTCCCATCTTCCAGTTGGGTGAACGGTTGCTTTCGGAATTACCATTAAATCGAGGAACGATTAACGCGTTTAAAGAACTTCTTGAGGAAGCAAAAAGTATATGTTCTCATCAGTCTGCTTTGCGGCATGACCTGATGGGTCGCGTCTATCACTGGTTACTCTACTATGCCAAATATCTCGGAACATATTATACGTCAGTTTCAAGCGCGACTCTGCTTCTCAAGCTCGCTCTATCCGCCAAATGGGACAGGGATTTTGGCGATCCGATGCAATTATCCGAGTTTAAAATAGCAGACTTGGCTTGTGGCACAGGAACACTACTGATGGCAGCCGCGCAAGCTGTGAGCGATTCATACATTAGAACTCGTTCAGAAACAGGGCGTTCTCTTAATCCTGTTGACCTGTGGACCCTTCATCGAACGATTATGGAAAACGTAATATATGGATATGACGTACTTCCATCCGCAGTGCACCTGACAGCCTCGACGTTGGCGATGCTCGCCCCGGAAGTGGCTTTTGTTCGAATGAATCTCTTTGTTATGCCAATGGGGATTGATAAAAATATTCCTCGCCTTGGCAGCTTGGACTTTCTTGGACAAGATAGAGCCAGGACTCAACTAAGCCTTGATAATTCTCAGGCGGAGTCAGTTCAAACCGGAGTCAGTGGAACTCGAGTGTCAACCGCCTTTGTACCCAAATTAGATTTATGTGTAATGAACCCTCCTTTTGTTCGCAGTGTAGGAGGAAACCTGCTTTTCGGCTCATTGCCTGATGAACGAGGTAAGTTGCAAACCGAACTAAAAAAGAGGGTAAAAAACATTGACGCGTCTATAACTGCAGGGCTTGGTTCGGTATTTGTCGCACTTGCGGACAAACATTTAAAAGAAGATGGCCGTCTGGCTTTTGTTTTGCCCGCAGCCCTGGCTTCCGGTGAAGCCTGGAAAAAAACACGGAAGCTTATCAGTGACAAATATCATCTGGAAACAGTGATTTCGAGCCATGACGCCAAGCGTCCTAACTTTTCTGAAAATACAGACCTTTCCGAAATCCTTTTCATTGCACGAAAACGCAAACCCGGGGAAACTCCATTCGATACAACCTTTATCAACCTTTGGAGAAGTCCCCGCTCAATCCATGAGGCCATGGATGTTGCCGCTCGCTTGAGCGCGAACAAACCAACTTCTATAAATGACGCCGGCATCACTACAATCAAAGCCGATCGAGGAAAATTGGCTGAAATGGCCTCTGCTCCGCCCCCTGATCAATTTCAAAACTGGACTGGCGCTCTATTTGCGCAAACTGAGCTCTTGAGGGCTTTTGTTAGTCTTAAAGCGGGAGTTTTAAAAATACCTGGAGATAATGCTCTTACAAAAATACCATTATGCTCTCTTTACGAGTTAGGCGAACTTGGCTATGACCAAAGAGATATTCATGATGCTTTCACTGTTTCAAAAGATGATTGGTCTCCATATCCTGCATTTTGGAATCATACTGCTAAGAAAGTTAAAAAAATATCACAAGAAAAAAACGCGAATTTGATTGCCCGAGTTAAGCCACCTAAAGGGCGAAAAATAAAAGACGCGGTTCAAGTATGGTCAAAATCAGGCCGAATACTTCTTGCTGAAAGGGTTAGAACGAATACTCATAGCGTATTAGCGTTGGGTTTTTCCGATTATATATTAGGGAATACTTGGTGGACTTTTCGTAATGTGGATTTTTCGGAAAATCATGAAAAAGTCACATTGCTATGGTTAAATAGTACACTTAGCATTCTATTATTTTTTGGCTGTCGAGTTATCACCCAAGGCGCATGGATGAAAATGAAGAAGCCGGCATGGAAATCAATGCCGGTTCTTGATGTTCGCGCGCTAAATAAAGCTCAACTGAAAAAACTATCGTCAGTTTATGACAAACTGGCAAATAAGGAACTGAAAGCCCTTGCGGAACTCGACAAAGACCCGGTGCGTACTGAGATTGACAATGCTCTAAGCAAGACTCTGGGCTTGCCCGACCTGAAAAATATTAGTGAACTCCTTGCAAGAGAGCCGGGCCTGACAGGAAAACCAATTGTTTAATTCACTCATTTATCTGATCGGAATGCTATGAATGATTTTATTCTCTTGAAATTTACTTTTAGGGAGGGTCCGGTGAAAATATCTTTTAGAATTCTTCTATTGATTATTTTGGTTGTATCGTTTTCTTCTACAGCCAGGGCGGGAATCGTCTCTGATAAACTCACTCCTTCCGAGCTTGCCAAAGTCAAAGCCGGGGAAATTGTTTTGAAGAACGTTATGGATGAGAAAACCAGATCCGGCCATGGGGTGGCATATGGGGTTTATAAATGCACCAGGGAAGAATTCTGGAAGGTCATTTTCGACTACGACAATTATGACAAGGTTTTTCCAAGGATAAAATCGGTAAAATTAGTGGAGAAGACCCAGGATCAGTTTTTGACTGATTTTGCTCTTGACGCCACATTGACTACTTTGAAATACACATCTTACAACCGTCCGACAAAAGATGGCGCCCGCCTTGATTTTGGCCTGGAAAAAAGCAGACCTCACAAATACTTCAAGGAGATGGAAGGCTACTGGCAGCTTGAAACTTTAGAAGATGGGCGGCTTCTGGCCGAATATAAAGTTACAGTCGCCCTTGACATCCCCATGATCGGCAAACTTTTAACAAAAGTGGTGAACGCCATGACCGGCAAAGACCTTCCCAACGTACTTAAAGCCGTAAGAAAAAGAATCGAATCCGGCGGAACATGGACTTTAAAAGATGGATTTGATTGATGGACGCCAAGGGTGAGAAATGGGGGTTAATCCTTTAACCGCCCTCCATACATTTTCTTGTAATAGTTTCGGTATTCACCTGATTTTATGGATTCCCACCATTCTCTGTTTTCCTGATACCAGCCAACGGTCGCCTCCAGTCCAGCCTCAAAATCCATTTTTGGGGTCCATCCAAGTTCTCTCCGGATTTTTCCCGAGTCAATGGCGTACCTGAAATCATGAGCAGGGCGGTCCCTCACATATTCAATCAAAGACTCTGGCTTGCCTAGAATTTTGAGTATGGTCCTGGTAATCTCCATGTTGGATTTCTCGCAGTCAGCGCCGATATTATAAATCTGCCCGGGCTTTCCATTGTCCATAACCGCGACAAGGGCACGGCAATGATCCAGCACATAAATCCAGTCCCTGATATTTTTGCCCTGGCCATATATGGGGAGAGGTTTGCCCTCCATGGCGTTGGTGGAGAAAAGAGGTATGAGCTTTTCCGGAAACTGATAAGGGCCGTAATTGTTTGAGCAGCGTGTAATACAGGCGGGCAGGCCAAAGGTTTTATAATAAGCCCTGACCAGTAAATCCGAAGAAGCCTTGCTCGCGGAGTAGGGCGAATTTGGCGCGAGGTTGTTCTGTTCGGTAAAAAGCCCTTCCTCGCCTAATGAGCCGTAAACCTCGTCTGTGGATACGTGAACAAATTTTTTCACATCAAAGTCTCTGGCCGCGTCCAGGATCACTTGCGCGCCCATTACATTTGTTCTGATAAACTCGCCGGGCGCCACTATTGACCTGTCCACGTGGCTTTCAGCGGCCAGGTGCAACACCGATTCGGGCTTGTGTGCCTTAAAAACATTGCGTATATCTTTTGGATCAGCCACATCCCCTTTAACAAAAGTGGCAAGGTCCGGGTCAAGGTCTTCGAGATTGGCAAGATTTCCAGCATAGGTGAGGTTGTCAAAAACAACCACTTCCCGTTTTTTGCTTACAAGATATCTTACAAGATTGGCGCCGATAAACCCCGCGCCACCGGTAACAAGAATCGTCATAGCCGCCCCTTTTAACTGTTACTGACACGGTATTTAATAATTGAGCTTGTGTCAACATCGGTAGAACGCTGGGCGTGTGGTCCGGAAACACTTTTTGCATGGGGCAATGAAAACCAACGAGCTCATCGTTATTAAAATTTTCTAAGTCTCGGACCCGCTCCTGTGTCATCAACGATATATCCCATCTCCTCCAGGGTTTTCCTGATGCTGTCCGCTGTTTCAAAATCGCCGGCTTTTCTTGCTTCTTCCCGCTGGGCGACAAGTTTTTCAGCTTCAATATTTGAAGGCTCCTCGGAAAACTCAAAAACTTCCAGAATGTCGTCAACCTTGAAAAGAGCCTTCAGGATATCAATGGAATCGGATTTGGAAATAGAATGATGGCGCATAATGGTGTTTAATTTCTTAACAAACTCAAAGAGTATGCCAAGGGCGGCGGAGATATTCAGATCATCATCCAAAGCCGAAAGGAAATTATTGGCCATTTCCATAGAGAGTTTGCTTATCTCAGGATGTTTTTCCTTTCCCTTTACCTGCTTAACCTCTCTCATAAAGGTGGAAAGGCGGGAAAGGGCGTTTCGGGCCGCCTCAAGAGCCTCATCGGTATAATTCAGAGGCTGCCTATAATGAGTGGAGATCAGGAAATACCTCAGTTCTCTGCCGGTATACCCCGCGTTTAACAACACCTTGATTGTCTTGGAATTGCCTGCGGAGCGGCTCATTTTTTTTCCCTTGGAATATACAAGCTCTGAATGAAGCCAATACCTGGCCGGCACTTTGTTAAATAGAGCAAGCCCCACAGCGAACTCGTTTTCATGATGAGGAAAGATAAGGTCTCTGCCGGAGATATGGATATCGAATTGCTCGCCAAGATAGCCATGAGCCATGGCGGCGCACTCGATATGATGCCCCGGCCGCATAAATCCCCACTCGGTCTTTGTGGCAAGCCCTCTTTTCAGTTCAGCGAGATCAGTGCGTTTGAAAAGAGTAAAATCTCTCGGGTCGGATTTTTCATAGTCGTCAAGATCAACAGTGTGCCCTACTTTTATCTTCTCAAGGTCCATGCCCGAAAGGGCGCCATATTGCTCCAGTTTGCCAATATTAAAATAGACGGATCGGAGCATCTCGTAGGCGTAACCCCTCTTTACCAGCTTTTTTGTCATATCAAGCATCCGGTCAACATGGCGACTCGCTCTTGGGTAATGATCCGCGGGCAATACTCTGAGAGGGGCGATGTCCTGAAAAAAAGCGGCATCGAATTTTTTCACAAAATCATTGTGATTCTCTCCCGCCTCGGCGGATGCCTCAATGGTCTTGTCGTCCAGGTCGGTGATGTTCATCACGTGGGTTACTCTATATCCTCTGGATATAAGGTGCCTTTTTAGAAGATCGTTTACAATGATCCTTCTTCCAAGACCAAGGTTGGCGTGGGCGTAAACTGTGGGGCCGCATGAATATATCTTTACATGCCCTTTTTCAAGACTCTCGAAGGCATCTGATTTTCTTCCCAGGGAATTAAAAAATTTAATCATTTATCGCCCCGAATTCAGGGGAAAGACTCTGGCGGGCCGAACTATCATTTGGCGACTTTTTCAAGAAGGGTCATAAACTCATCCTTATCAGTAACTTCCGCCACCTCTCTGTTTTCCACAAGGATGGCGAAAGAGGGGTTTGCTTTGACCGCGTCAGCGTCTTTGGCGTCGGAAAGAAGCTTTGACGCGATTTCATTGGACTGGGCCGCGGCTTTTATTTTCCCGGGATCAAGGCTGACTTCTGATAAGTAATCTTCCCAATAGGTCGAGGTAGGATTTTTCGCCCTGGCTTTTATATAGGGCAGAAACTTGTCCGGCGCGAGTTTTAAAATGGCGGCATGGCGCTCCATCTCCTCCAACTCCGGCGCGCCGTTGCGGCTGGACAGTTTCCCGCGGCGGTCAATCTGAGCCCTGGGTAAAAAACGCACCTTTATTTTGGATTTGGCATCCGCCATTTCCGGCGCGTTTAAAAGATCAAAAATATCCTGGATCATGTCCAGCGCTTTTTGAGAGTAGGGCGAGTAGTAAATTGTTAATTCTCCACCAACTTTCGCTCTTTCCAGGTTAATATTGGCGCCAACCTGCTCCGGGTTCAAGTAGTATGCGGCGCCGTCATCGGTTTTT
>CAYSHR010000121.1:0-8752 GCA_964430795.1 uncultured bacterium | reverse complement strand
CTTCCAAAACCTCATCAACCAACATGCCCATGGTCAATTCAACCTCATCCCCATCCATCTGAACCACAATGATAACGGTCTGCTCAGTAACCTCGGTCTCTCCCAAACCAAGCTTTTGCTTCTGGTCCAGAACCGGAATGACTTTGCCCCGAAGGTTGATTACACCACGAATGTAATCCGCTGTTCGCGCCACCCCGGTGATTTCCATCATACCGATGATTTCCCGTACCTTGAGCAATTCAAGGCCATAGACCTCCTTTGCCAACCGGAATGTCATGTATTTACCAGCCAGCCTCGATCCAAATGAGGATGTGGCTTTTATATGGGACTCGACTGTTGCTTGATCCACCGTCGCGGTTGTCATTCAGTCCCCCTTTTCGCGGTTGGGATTAGGTTCACCCTTTGTTAATAATTCAAGTTAACCGGACATGCCTTCCATGTTGGAATTGATATCTCCCGGTTCATTTTGATATTCTTCTCCATCTGTTTGCCTGTCAGGGTTTTCTTTCTCATTTTCGTGATATCCCTGATTCATCAGGTAATGCATTCGGTCAACATTGAGAATCAATCCAATCCGGCCGTCGGAAAGAATTGCCGCGCCGGAGAAGAATGGGTTTTTACCGTCTCCGGTAGTCAGATTTTTAATAACCACCTGCTGTCTTAACAGAATATCGTCAACAAGCAGGCCGAGTTTTTCACCGGCGCTCTCAACCACTACCACCATCAGATCCCTTATTGACTCATTAGCGCCATCGATTCCGAGAAACCGGTTTAAACGAATAAGGGGAATCAATTCATCACGCAGTTTTATCAACTCGTTCTCTCCGGTAAAAGTCAGGACCACAGATGGATCGGGCTTAAAGGATTCTACAATAGAGAGTGTCGGTATAATATGGCGTTCCGGACCACAACGAATAATCATTCCATCGATAATGGCCAGAGTTAGAGGTAGAATCAGCTTGATAACCGTGCCTTCGCCCTGTTTTGAGTCAACAGAAATTCTTCCATGCATGGATTCAATGCTACGATTAACCACATCCATGCCTACTCCCCTACCGGAAATTTCGCTGACGTTTTTGGCTGTGGAGAATCCCGGCTGAAAAATAATTTTGTAAATTTCCTTTTCCGAGAGATTATCGTTTTCCCCAATTATTCCATTGGTTATGGCTTTGGTTAAAATCCCTTCCTTGTTCAAGCCCCGGCCATCATCACCTATTTCAATTATAATGTTGCCCCCCTGGTGATAGGCCGAAAGATAGATGGACCCCTGGGCCGGCTTGCCTGCTTTGATCCGCTCATCGGTGGCCTCAATGCCATGATCCGCCGAGTTGCGAATCATATGAACCAGAGGGTCCCCGATATGCTCCACCATGCTGCGATCCATTTCCGTGGTTTCACCGGAAAGGAAAAGATGCATTTTCTTATTCTGCTTTTTTGAAAGATCCCGGACCAGGCGGGTCATCTTCTGGAAAACACTTCGCACAGGAACCATCCTCATGCTCAGTCCGATATCTTGAAGGTCTTTGCTGATTTTGCGAAACTGGCGCAATGTCCCATGGCTTTTTACCTGATCAACATCATGTTTCCTTTTAAGGTTTTTGTTCATAGACTCAAAATGATGGCCAAGCATGGATTCCACTACCGCCAACTCTCCCACCAGGGAGACAAGGCTGTCCACCCGTCCAAGATCGACTTTAATCATCTCGTTGATTTTGGCGGCTTCATGGGCCTTTTGAGTTGTCCGCTGTGAACGCAGGGAATGGGTGACCTTCTTTGGCTGGACCCCTTCTGTAACAAGCTCCACCCCCAGTTTCCGCCCTGAATCCTTCTGCTTCTTTAAAGCGCCGGCAACCTGTTCATCAGGTACAAGGATAGGATCGCGCTTGACAATCTCACCCAACCTGTCGCCGACTTCGGATTCGGGAAGTTTTGCCTCAGGAGGCTTGAACCCTTTTGCCGCGGCTTCCAGCCCGGTTATCAACATTGGGAGCTTTTCATTATGAGATAAAACCATATCTCCTTTGACCGCTTGATCAACTCCATCCATTAGTTCCCGGAGCATCCCGGTAGCGTCAAAGCAAAGATCAAGGATTTCAGCCTCAAGTTGAATTTCTCCCCGCCGTACTCTGGAGAGCATTGTCTCGGTTTGGTGAGCCAGAGAGATGATGTCCGACAGACCCAAAAAGCCGGCTACACCTTTTGCCGAATGAAAAATTCGGAATATTTTGTTTACCTTCTCATCGTCCTGACCTTCGGTTTCAATATCCAAAAGGATGGTGTCGGCTTCGACCAGCTCCTCTTCCATTTCAGCAAGGAATTCCTTAAGCATAGAGACCGAATCGGGGTCATCCTGAAGAGGTATGCTTTTGGTGGTCTCGATCTTAATCTGCTCACCTGGAGAAAGAGGCGCCGCCGCTTTTGAAAGTTTCTTGGAAAATCCCCGGATAATCTCTTTTCCGCTGGGAAAGGGCATCTCAAAAACGGAATATGATGCTAAAGCTTTGCTGATCCAATCGAATGCATGGAGGATCATATCGATCCAGGCGTCCTTTTCTGGATCCTGATCCAGAAAATCCTCCAATGTATGACAAACTTGCTCTATGTCCGAAAGACCAATTACTCCAGCTTCCCCTTTTAAGGTATGAAGCTGCCTGCGTAAATCCTCCAATTTCTTTGTATCGCCATTTTCCACAGCTAGAATCAAGGCTTCCAGGTCTTGTAGAACTGAATCCTGAGAGCCAAGAAAATCGTGGAAAATCTTCTGGTCAACGTGGTAGGGAAGGGTAAAGACTTCTCCTTCACCATTGGATCTCATTTTCTCTTTCCGCGGTGAAACTTCTTTTTTATCATCGGTTACCGGCTCTTTTATTTCTTCTTTTACATGGATATCTTTCTCATAGCCCTTTTTTTCATCCTCTGCTTCATCTGAATTTTCCAAAGATATCTTTCCAAAACCCGGATCATTCACCAGGTGCTGAAGATCGGTGATATTCTTGCTGGTTTTTTCAAGTTCAGAAGAAGGGTCGGGGCTGCTTTTAAGGATAATCGCGTTTAAGCTCTTTTTGGAGGATTGAATTATTTGGCGACCATTTTTTCCATGGGCCGGGAGTAATTCATCCAATTTTTCAAAAAAGTTTAATATCTCGCCTATGGCCGGCAAATTGGTTGGGTCCAATAAAATAACATGGGACGCGATTTCATCTAAAAGTTCAATAATTTTGCCGGTAGACATCCAGATGCTCTCTTGTTATTTGTTTTTGAAAGGCTGACCTATCCATCGCTTATTCTTGGACGCGGTATTTTTGCCTATCAAACCGGAAATTTTGATAAATCTTGGCTTTAATCACCTTAAGGATATCTTCGGATAATCGAATGAAAGCCTTAAGAAAAAAGTGATTTGCCATCAGGGCATGAAAAGCTTGGATAATTCAGGTTTTTCCAGGATTGACCCCCATTTCTCAACAGTGTCCTGCCGGGGTCCCTTCCCTGCTTGAGATTGACACGTTAATCCGGCAACCCTCTACTATTCGGGCAAAGGGTAATAGAAGTCCTGTTTCGGATACCTGGAATTGGCCAGGGGGTCTATTATTACCGGCATTCCAGTCTCCTTGTGGGAGTTCAAAAAATGAATAGCCTGACGCCTGTAGGCGTCGCCAAGATCATTTGGGACCCATAGCAAAAAATGCTCGTCGCTATCATATTGGAAGAATCCTGAGCCAAAATAGGGGCATCGGGCATGGTCCACCAGTTCCACATCCCATACAAAAGGCTCAAGTTGAGGATACCCGGCTGCTCTGTTGAAATATATCTGTCCGTATTCCCCGGCAGTTGAATCCGATGCTACGCTCTGTTGTAAAATATATGTCGAATGGTCCTCTAAGCCGGGCAGGGGATTTGAAATCGCGTGGGTTAAAAAATTGGAGGCCTCGGCTGGATCTAGAACATGCTGGATCATATGGCCGAAAACATAAAGAAACTCCTCAGTGTCAGCCCCTTGGAAAATCAGGTCAAAAAATTCACTGATATCATAGATGCTCTGCAAAAAGGGACCCTCAAAAATAATACTTGTGTATTTGGCGCCGGCGGCGGACATAACATAAGCGTCAATGTTCTCTTCCAAACCCGTTAAAATCCCACCATGCATGGTTCCCATGGACAGGGCGGCATAATAGATGTTCTCCACATCAAAATCAGGAATTCCGTCACCGCCTTCGGGGATAATATCCACATTTCCAAGATTCTTTATCGCCCTTGCCAGCCACATCTTTCCCGCTACGGTTTCACGTATGTTGTCTCTAGTTTTAAGAGGGTCGGCAAAATCGAGATAGCAGCCGGTAGAGTCTAAAAATCCCGCGCCATCAACCTCTCTCTCTCCATGACAGATATCATCAGTCCCCACCATAATATAACCATTATCAGCCATAAGTTCCGCGATCATTCCCATGGTTTCTTTTAAGGCGCCAAGGCCGTGCCCCCATAATACAACCGGGTATGGCTGGCGACTTTCGATCTTGTCAGGATCAGGAAGAGAAAGAAGAACAGAGATATTCTCCCAGGAGTTTACTTTAAGAGACCCTGAATCATCTCTTTCCCATAAGTTATTATCGTTTCTGATAATCGGAGTTGGCAGGATTCCTTTGACATAGCGTAAATTGGGCGGCGACCAGATGGATGTTTCGGTCCACTGGGCAATCACAGGTGGAAAATTAACGGACATTTTATCAAACAACTCTCTGACTTCGTTTAAATCCCTGGTGGCCCACAGAGTATCAAATTCGCTGATCGCGAGTACGTTTTGCAGGTCCAACCCCTCTTTTTCTAAAAGAGTAAAGGCACTTTCGTATAAACCGCCATCACCGTTTTTATAATCGTCCCAAACATTTTTCATACTAGATGAAGCCCTATAGCATTGTTCCTGATTTGGTCGTAGAGCCCTTGTCACTACAAGTATATATTTGCTGTTTTGCTTAAGGGTCTCCATGGGCGTGATCCTGATGAACTTGTCCATATAGACAGCCTGGGAAGGAACGATCTTTCCACTCTCCTTATCAGCGGTATCTAAAAGCATAAGAAAGAAGGAGTCGCTCACGCCGGTTTCCCAGTATTTTGGAAAACTGAGGCTGTTTGGCGCCCAATCCAGAGGAACATAAATATCCGCCAAGGTGGAAAAACCGTTGCCGGCATTTACCGCATCTGTCAGATAACTGAAAATAGCCCCTTTTTCCGTGATTCTAGAGATGGGTCTGGTTACATTATCATCAATATTCACCCTTCTTCCAGTGGGGGATCCCGGATCGTAAATAGTATAGATATTGTTGGGATAGGGAACTGTTTTTCGCTCTCCTGACAATATAAAGGAGAACTCCGGACCATCCGGGCAGGGCTCAGAATAAGTAAAAGGTCCCTCCGGCCCTTCATCATCATCATTGTACAAAAAGTCTTCGGCATTTGAGCCGTCGCCGCTGTCGGGTTTTCCTTCCACTACCGAGTCAAATTCCCCTGTCATCTCACATCCAACCAAAAACAATAGGAAAAAGGTCATGAACCAGATAATGAAAAAAGCTGTTTTACGAGGTTTTACGTTTTTCATAACACCCCCAGAAAATTATTAAACGCTTTTTAAAATAGTGTCATCGCCGGCGAAAGCCCGAAATCTCTCCCGAATTCATTATTTTGATTTTATCCCGGTTTCCGTGAAAAGGTCAAGAAAGAGTTGCTCGGATTCCAGGGAGTTTCTTACCCTTCAAATAACTCACCTGGTTCAAAATGCCCATTATCAAGGGTTTTTTCAAGAAGCATTTCTGTCTCTTTATATAGTTTATCAAACCCGCGATGACGCCTATTATGGTTTTTCATCATCAAGGCATGAACTGCCACACTCCCGATTAAAAACAGGGCATAGAGGGCATAGATAAAAATAGGGTAATCTTGATAACCGCTTGTGAGCATGGCAAAAAGGTTATGAGCGGCAAAAATTATCAGCACCGCCGCTGACCCCACCCACAAACCGTAAACCAGGGAATTGGCTGAAGAGGAATACTTTTCCAGTTCCTTAAGAAGGGAGATTTTAAAGTTGATTTCTTTGGCTATTCGGTCTCTGGTTTTCTCTTGCTCAGGATGAACCTTAAGCTCAACAACATCGATATTTGAAACACCGCTCTGCCTGTTTAACCGGCGATACTCATCAAGATAACCGGGATAACCTTTTAGCACCCCGGTTACCTTGTGAATATCCAAATCAGTGTTTCCAATTTCAGCCTTCATGCTCTCCAGGAGCAGGGCATAGAGACCATCGTTTAGAATCCTTTTTGCCGCCCTTGAGAGACTGGTCAATCCATGGGTTGAAAAACCTGACTCTTCCCTCATGGCAAAACTCCCCTACTCTGTGGCGGCAGGCAGGGTGTCCGTAGTTTTGAGCTTCGAGGGTAGAAAGATGCCGATCAGCCCTTTCAAGCCCACGCTCATAATGATGTTAAAGAGAAACGCCATCCACGCCATAAGCAGGAAGGCGCCGCAAATCCCGGCCAGAATCATGTATGTGTTGAATTCGCCATTGACATAAACCGAGCGGCGAAGCATGCCGTTTAAGCCGGCCATGCCCATAAAAGCGCCCATGCCCACGCCACCAAGGAGTTGAGCCCAGAAATGGAAGTTCGCCAGTTTTTGGCTCCAAAATTTTCCACCGTTGGTGAGAATGGGAAAGAGTATGTAGATGGCTGAATGCAACGTCATGGTCAGACCCACAAGAATAGCAACGTGAACATGAGGTCCAATGATCCACTGTGTATTATGGAGTATCCGGTTCATGCCAAGATCTGCCTGAATTATTCCCGCGGGCACGGCAAGGGCAAAACCAAGCATGCCGCCAAGAAGGAATTTCAATTCGTTGCTCATCTTTAGCGGGCGCGCGCTCCAGAGAGTCACCAAAACTATAAATACGGCGATTCCCTGAGTTACCAACTCAAAAGCGGTTATTATCTCACCGGAGGCAAGCTTCATTATTCCGGGCTGGGCTTGATCCGAAAGCAGGTGGTGAGACCAGACCGCCCAGGAAACTACCAGTTCGATAAGAAGAGCCGCGCGGGCTACATTTTCCATGTAAAGCTTTTTGCCTGTGATAAGGGTTGCCAGCAGATACCACGTACCGGCTACATAAATCAGCACCAGGCCATCAGCAATCAGATCAAGACCCCACCAGAACCAGTTTTTGTAAAGCAGGGCGTCAATGGATGTGACATCAAGGGAATGGCCAAACAATTCGGAGATTATATAGACCAGCAAAAGAACACCGACAGAAAGGATGACAAAGGCGTCAACAACAGTGTCAATGGACCCTCGGAATATCGCGGCCACAGGAAGAGAGACCGCCGGCTCTTTCGAGTAAGGCGGCTTTTTTCTCAATTTGTTGAAAAGATTCAAAATTCCGTCAATTCCAAGAGCGGACATAAAAAGAGGCTTTACAGGGCGCTTTTTATGATTGGGTTCGGTATAAAACACAGTGGTGAAAATGTTGTAAATAAATAGAATAGTACCCACCATGATAAAGGCTATGCCCAGAACAAAAATTAAAGCCGATATAGGTAAAAACTGGTCAAAATCCACAGGCAAAGGCCAGTACAACGTGTAAAGAGGCGCGTAGTGAAAGAAAAATCCCGCGAACCAGGACAACAGGGTACCACCGGCAATAAACATCCAGGTGATGTTGGCCACCAGAACACTATAGAGGGGTTTTTTCATTAAAAAAGGAACAAGAAAGATAAAGGCACCAAATACGATCAAGTAAGTTGATCCGAAAATCCCAACTATGGGATGGGCGGTCATTACAGCGAAGAACCGATGCCCTTCTTCCAAGTAAGGCAAAGGTGATATCTGATGCATTCGCATCATCATTCCCTCAACAGCGGCAAGGCCATAGAACAGCAGTCCAAAAACAACCGTTCTAAGAGTCACTTTCTGAACCGGCGTCAGCCCATTATATTTCAAGCCACCATCGAAACCGTCAACCAGCGTCTTTGTGAAGCTCATTATTATCTCCTTTTCTCATATGGCGCGAGAATCAGTATTTTTACAACCAATGACTTGAACAGCCTCATTGACCTTCATAGAAGCGCCCTTGGGACCGGAATACTCCGTAGATCTAATGTGATATGTGCCGTTTTTATGAAATTCCCATAAGAGGGTATTTTTGCTTCCGGGCACAACCTGCATCTGAAAAACCAGGGACTCGTCGTTGCGCACCAAGCCAAAGCCATAAGTCAGATCCTGGGAATTAACATCGAATAGCACCGTCTTCCGGCAATCAATTATTATTTTGTCTTGGGGAAGAATAAATTTGTGATCTTTTACCTCGATATGGTAAGTTTGGTCCGGTGTAATCTCACCCCGCTTAAGATCGGTTGCCACCCACGGAATCACATTAAATGTGAAAATGTGAATGGAAACACCGACAAATACCAGAATCGCGATGTAAATGTAAAAGACCTTCGGACTTACCACTCTCTCGGTTTTCCCTCTTGTCAGATTTAATCCAAACCAGGCAAAAAAGGATAAAATCACCAGAGAATAGATGGTGTAAACAATAAAGAGCGCGGTATGGACATCAGTTGAATCCAACATGTTGCCTCCTTAAAAGTTATAAGGTGTGAAACTCATTTATAAAACAAACCCTTTTAAGGTTATTAATTATTCTCCCATTATTCCCTTATTCAATGTTCGCAAATATCCTCAAGGGTCGTTTCTTTGAGGATATTTG
>CAYSHR010000120.1:0-8823 GCA_964430795.1 uncultured bacterium | reverse complement strand
AGAATCTGGATAAGAGGAAGTTCAGCCCTTCTGAGGCAAAAAAATATATTTACGCCTTTCCCATCCTTTTTTTGCTCTTTTATATTTTCTATCCATATATTTCCTTTGGCCTGGTCCTGGTTATTGAGGTCATCACGGCAATAATAATTTTGAAGAAGGACCAGGGGGCACGGCCGTCTTTTGCCAACCTCCTCGCCAGATACTCCTACAGCGGAATTACAGTTTTTCTCACCTATGTTTTTCCATTAGTAATTATCACAGGCGGTGCAATTTACGCGGTGAAGTTCCAATATGGCAAAAGTTATCTTACCGGATTAATAACCTTTATTAATCTAGGGGTTGTAATTTTCGCCCAGACTGTCCGCATAAAAATACATAAGGGCCTTACCGCCTCCGAATATGAGGAAAAGCTTGAGATCGGCTCTGAAAACGGCCTCATCTCTATTGTTGACAGCGCCACAGGCTACAAGAGAGGGAAGGAGTTGGAATTGCCTTTTAATAGGGACGATGGTCATACGGAATGCCCGAATTGCGGCAAAACCGTATCGGCTTTAAGTCATAATTGCCCTTTTTGTAACATGGCTATCTCAAGGGAGCTGGTAAGCTGCCCTGAATGTGGCAGAAAAAACCAAAGGAACATGAAATTTTGTCTGAATTGCGGAAATTCCCTTAAAAAGGAGCCTGCCACCGGCAATGAACCGGGTTTCTGTCAAAACTGCGATTTTGATAATGATTTTGGCGCGACCTATTGTCTGAAATGCGGCGAAAAACTGGCGGGTGAAAAGATTCCGGAAAAAGTGCAAGCTGTAGTCAATGAAAATGAAGAGGAAGACATAGGATTTATTGAACTTTCGGAAGATAATTTTTCCATTTGCCCTGATTGTAATTCCATAAACGAGATCACTAACGATTTCTGCTTCAATTGTGGTGAGAAGCTCATAGATTCCAAGGTTAATAAAGCGTTAGATGCCGACACCGAAACGCCCAAGTTAAAAACAAAAGAGCCGGCCCTTCTTTTTGATCTTTTCTGTCCATATTGCGACGCGGGCAACAGCAATGACAGCAAGTTTTGCTTTAACTGCGGCAAGGCCCTTAAAAAGAGCGTTCGTAAAGCAGACAAGAGGCATCAATCCAGATCAGTTAGTCCAAAAACAAGCTTAAGAGCCGCCATAAGCGCCGCGGCCCTTTTTGGCCAGGCAAAGATAAAGAATAAAGAGGCGAGTTTTAAGAAGAAAAAAGAGGCTTACCTGAAAGATAAAGTTGCCAAAGCCGTAAATAAGAAAGAAATTAAGGCAGAGGCAAAAGTCTCGAAGAAGCTTATTACAGAACAGGAAAAACTCTTTGAATCAACATCGGAATCAGGCTCATCTTCTCTTACCGGGCGGAAGATCACTCAAGCAAGCTTTGAAACGCCCTCATTATCAAAATCACCCTTTAGTATGGAGACCCCGGATTATCAGAATCCCGGTTATGGCAAGAGGGAAAAAAACAGCCCATCCGAGAGGCCTTTTGAGCCTGGAAAAGAGATGGCCGCACCGGCAATGGCCGGCGCGCCTGATTTATCTTCGGCGCCCAAATATGAGACCATGCCCATGGATAGTGGATTAGTTGGTCCAAATAAGGGAGAAGGGGATAAAACCACGTCGCCCTCCTTTGAAAAGCTCTACGCCGCGTCGGGAAAGCCCGAAATCGAGAAAGACGTTTTTGAAAAGAGAAATGAGAAGGTTTGCAAAAAGTGCGTCCATTACGATTACAATGAATTGGTTTGCAAAATAGGGAAAAAGCCGGTTTACAACACCTATTGTTATTCCGCTAAAAAGCGTTAGTTTCTGGTTTTTAAGGAAAAAATGATTATGGGGGGAATAAGAGCCAATATCAGTATGCCTGAAATCCACATGGGCGCGCCATAACCCCAATTTTCACCCATGGGACCATAGACAAGGGCGCCAAGGATAAGGCCGATCATAGTCGCCAGGTTCAAAAGACCCGCGTTGCCGCCAAGGCGCTCCACCTTGAAAAGCCTTGCTATGCCGATATAGAAGACCAGGAAAATCAAGCCGTCTCCGACACCGTGAAGGGTTCTCATGGCAAAGGAGAATTCCAGAGGTTTGAAAATCATCCCGATATGCCCGGCGCCGGACAGGGTAAGACCAATAATCGTAAAAGGCAGAAGCCAGCCGTCTCCTTTAAGGCGTTTGCCGATTATAAGGGTAGTGATGAAAATGGCAATGAATTCGCCGCTCATATACCAGCCCATTTTGCTGGTGGAAAGAGCGAGGTCCTGGCGCAGAAAAAGGCCGTAACTGGTAAATTCGGCGCCCCAATGGGTGGCGAAAAGAAGGAGCCATATGGCGAAAAATAAAATTTTCGGTTGTGAGAAATCAGCTTTATAGTCTGAAAATTTTTGCTTGCCCACTGGAGTGGGAGGTAGAAATCTCGCCGGGAGAATCAATAGCAGGCAGATAAAAGCCGAGAGAAAAAAGGTCTGTTTAAAATCGATCCAGGTCAGAAGATATCCAGCCAGCACTGTCCCTACCCCGATTCCGCCGAAACGAAAAGCCTGGTACAGACATATGCGTTTCCCTTTTTCTTCTCCATAATCGGTTTTCAGAACCTGGACATCGAGGCTCATGCGAAATAGATGGGTGGAGGCGGTGTGGACAAAGGTCGCCCCCATAAAGAGCCAGAAAGCCTTAACCATGCCCATGAGAATAAAGCCGATTGCTAAAAAAAGCAGGCTTGCGCGGACCAGATTTCTACAGGTGATTCTGTCATTTCCAAGGCCGGCGGGCAAAATGATGATGACCCCCGCTACAGCTTGAACAGCAAAAATGACGCCGATTTTAAACCCTGAATATCCCAATTGTTCTTTCAAGTAAACAGGCAGATAAAAAGTGGCCAGAGAGCCTGTAAACATTAGAATGCCGGTAAGGACAGGGGGCAACCAATCAGTGTGAGCCGTTTTGTATGATTTTTCGGGCTGGTCCATTTTTTTACCGGAAAAGCGATTAATCCAAGCAAGTGTTATAACATGGATTAAAAGGCGACGTACATTTTTGCCTGAGAGGTAATTGTTCAGTGATAAGGGTGCAAGGTTTGAGATCCGGGGACACGTAACAAGTACATCTCCCCCCTTTTCCAAAAAGCCACTTGTAACTGAACGATTACCCTGAGAGACAGTGGAAAAACTACATTGATGGAAAAAAGGGATTATAATATTCTAACGGGAACAGGTTGAAAAAACATGCATAGGGTGTGGGACAAACTTGTTGATTTGTCCCACACCTCTGGGATATTTTCGTGGCTTTTGATTCTTCTTTGATAAACTGATATATTAACCTTGTTGATTTTAAGCAAATCGCCGAAATAGATATTTTAGGGCTATTGAAATAAAGTTGAGGGCTAATCAAGTATTTTTAAAGGAGTGACTTATGCGCGACTGTGCCGCCATTATTCTCGCCGCGGGCCAGGGTACAAGAATGAAGTCTGACAGATCGAAAGTTCTTCACGAATTAGCGGGGCTTTCCATGATTTGCTACCCGGCTCTTACCGCCGCCAAGCTAAAACTATCTCCAATTGTGGTAGTTGTCGGGCATCAGGGGAAAGAGGTTGAAGAAGCGCTAAGGGACTTTCTGCCGAAGACGGATATCAGGTTTGTTAAACAGAAGAATCAGTTAGGTACAGGGCACGCGGTAAAGCAAGCCCGGAAGGAACTAAAAGATTTTAACGGCGATGTAATGATTCTCTATGGCGATGTGCCTCTTCTGTCAAAAGAGACTGTCAGTGAATTTCGAAAGCTTCACAATAAATCCGATCACATTGCCTCTGTTATCTCCATCTTTCTTGACAATCCATTTGGCTATGGCCGAATGCTGCTGGACACCAATAATGATCTTGTAAAAATTGTCGAGGAGAAAGACGCAAGCTCCGAGGAGAAGAAAATCCAGGAAGTTAACTCGGGAATATATATTTCCGACGCGAAAACCCTCTTTAAATATATAAGCAAGACAAAAAGAAACAACGTCCAGAAAGAGTATTACCTTACCGACGCCATTACCCTTATGGCCGACAAAAGCAAAGTGGCGGTCATCCCCCTTGAAGATAATATTGAGCTTATAGGAGTAAACAACAGGGCGGACCTGGCTATGGTTACAGGGCATCTTAGAGATATGATTAATGAATATTGGATGAGAAGAGGCGTTACTCTTCTGGCGCCAAATTCAACCTATATTGATATGCAGGTAAAGATTAGCAGGGATGTTGAGATTGGGCCGAATGTATCTCTGAGAGGCAGTACAAAAATCGGTAAGGGATGTATAATCCAGACAGGCAGCTATCTCATGGACGCTGTTATCGATCCCGGGGTTCACGTTAAACCCTATACTGTAATAGAAAACAGTAAAGTGGCCACTGGAAGCATTATAGGTCCCTTCTCCAGAATAAGACCCGGCACAAAAGTCGGCAAGGAATGCAAAATCGGCAACTTTGTGGAACTGAAAAAGACCACCACCGGAAAGAACACTAAAGTAAGCCATCTGACATACCTGGGCGACGCGGAACTTGGTTCCAACATCAATATCGGCGCCGGAACAATCACCTGCAATTACGATGGAAAAAACAAGTTCAAAACGAAAATCAAAAGCGGCGCGTTTATTGGCTCTGACAGCCAGCTTATCGCCCCGGTTACGATAGGCGAAAGGGCATATGTCGGCTCAGGCTCCACAATCTCAAATGACGTTCCCCCGGATGCCCTTGCTGTTGTAAGAGGAAAAGAGATAGTCAAAAAAGGGTATGCCAAGAGATATCTGAAAAAGAAATCGGCGAAGCGCCGGTGACCCGCACCTGATCTATTGGGGCGATTCGCGAATTGTCCGGCTAGGGCGCTAAAAAAGTGAAGGGGTAAAGGGGGATATTTCTTAAAATCCAGAAGAGCATCATGAATCCGAAAAGAGCCCAGGCCATTTTCGGATTTTTTAAAAATAGAGGCGTCGGTCTCCCTCTAAATGAATTGATTCCTTTTCGGATAAAATGAAAAAGCAAAAACGGAAGGAGAATCATCAACATGGGGTTAAAGCTAAAAGCTGTAAAAAGCCGCCCGTTGAGGAGGTGATGGAGGCTTCTGGTTGATCCACATCCAGGGCAATAAAGCCCTGTAAGTAAATTAAAAGGGCATTTAAAAAGAGTAAGGGATTTTTCCGGATCAATAAATCTTAAAAAAACAATGACGAAAATTATTGCCCCAAAGATAAAAAACCCAGTTCCCACCTCAATAATTTTATCTCGGTTTTTCAAAAACCTTTCCCAGTCAGTCAACGAATTGGGGATATATAAGAAGTTGCTCGGATAGTGGGTCATAGTGGCTAAATACGGCCTCGCTGTCGGAATCGAGTTCCATGCCGATCCAGAATCCGAATTCGCCCTGGAAATATGTGCCGTCCATCACTGTTATTTTATGCCAATACGTTCCATTCCACAGAGCCTGGCGAATTGAATTTACAGAACCATCCTGATAGATAATCCAGACATATCCCGAGATCACCGCGATTTCGGCGTCGGCGCCTTTTGTGCCCATTCCATCCACGGTTTCGGTTTGCCACCCACCGTGGAATTTGGAGTATTTCAGGTCGAACAAATCCATGTCCTGGTATGCGATATGAATAGAATCATCCGTAGGGTCAATGGCAAGGGCGGTCCATTGCCCCACATCTCCACCACCGCCGTCGTCAACAACTTCCGTGGTCCAGCCGGCGCCTATGTCCGATGCGAGTTTCAACTCTCCCGTGCGGCTTTTATCCACCTCGGTATAGGTGTAGAAGCTGACAAAGCCATGATCGGCGCTGTTAAACGCGAGAGAGGGAAATAGGCCGGAATCGGTTCCTGAAGCGTCGATTTCCATGGTTGACCATGAGCCTGATTTACAAGCCACGTTCAGGGCCATGTTATTAATGTGGTGATAGGCGATGCAGGGTGTACAATCGGATTTGAAAGCCAGTGAGAGTTGTGCGCCCTGCTCGTGTCCAACTCCCGTATCAACAGTTTCAACGCTCCACCCCTTAACGCTCCACCAGGCGTAAAAAAGGTCGCCGTCGGTCTGGTTTGTTTTTCTATGAAAGGCGATGGCCGGCAAGTCATTATAGAGAGCGATGGAGGTCCCCCAGCCCGCGCCCGGAGTGTTGTCGATGCTGTCTGTGGACCAGGACGACCCATCCCAGCGGCCATATTTCAGCCCCTTGGTTTTGTGTTTGTATGAAATTACCGGAAGGTCTGATGAAGTAAGGGCAAGGTCTGTAAATCCAGCGGTGTTTCCCTCTATGATCCAACCTCCGGGGATAGGTTCTTCAGAATCGTCGTCATCATCGTCAGTGGTGTCATCATCAGTGGCGTCATCATCATCTGTGGCGTCATCGTCGTCAGAGCTGTCGTCATCGTCAGGCGCGACGACATCATCGTCATCAAAAACAACCCCGCCCCTTTCTTCTTCGCTGCCCGACCCGCCACAGCCGGCAAACAGTAGAACCAGGGAGAAGATAAGTATTACTGTAAGGGCAAAAGACGCTGATTTCTTCTTTGTCATGGAACTGACTCCATTAAACAGATTGTAGTAATGGTTATCCTGGAACATATAAACATATTATGTCAACAACCACGAAAGAAAAAGAAGGGCGCGGGACAAATATAAAACCACCATGGGAGAATATCTTTTCTTCATGACGCCCTCCAAATTGTTTCGCGATAATTTCAAGAAGTCGAGAAAACAGGCTATTAAAAAGGGTGCAAAAAAAATTTGCCTTGCCGAGAGTAAAGGCGATATCGTAAAAGCCGAATAATTGGGAATGGCGGACAATTGCCTCCCCACAGATTCAGTTTATGTTATAAAGGCTTTTGCCCGTTCAAGCCCTCTTCCGACCCTTAGTCTTGTCAGTATTTTGACGCATCCTTGTCCTCAATCTCATTTTGCCGGCATATGCTCTTTTTCGATCCCTGAGGATGATTAAAATACCTCTGTTTTAATGGATGGTTACAAGTGCTTGCTTCCCTTTTAATTAACTTACCCTTAATTGCCTGCCTTGGCGTGAGCTTTGCATCTGCCAACATGAGCTTGACGGCGCCTCTGCCTTTTTTGGAGGCATAGGTCTAAATTTCGATACAAAAAATAGAGGAATTTCATGACAGGGCAATTTAGAAATCCTGATCCTGTGATTAAGATGATTATTCTGTTTCTTTGCGCGGCTATTTGCCATGCTCCTTTTGTCCAACCTGTTTTTGCCCAGTCCAATGTCGGCGCCGGTGCCGCTGAAAAGGCCGATGAAGCTCTTACCAATTCCACTCCGGGTCTTGCTCAAACCATACCGCTGCAGCACCCGGTTAATCCAAGGACATACATCGTTGGTCCCGGAGACCGGCTTGTGGTTCATTTCTGGGGACAGAGGGACGAGAATATTCCTGTAACCGTGGGGCCTGAAGGTCAGGTTTTTCTTCCGAATATCGGCCTTTTAAAAGCCTCAGGAAAAACCCTTGCCGACCTGAAGAGCAACATTCGCTGGAAATTGAAAAAAGTATATCCGGGGCTTTCCCATGATGTGTTTCTCTTAAAGCCCAGAACCTTCAGGTTGCATGTTCTTGGACACGTGGAGCGCCCAGGACCAAAAACCGCCAACGCCATGACTCACGTTTCCGAGGTTGTGGCGAAAGCCGGCTCAAAGGGCAGCACCCGGGCCATTGAGGTCTGGAGAGACGGCACCCTTTTTGCAAAAGCGGACCTCCTTAGATATCAGCGATTCGCCAGGCTGGAGGACAACCCCTTTGTTCTGGATAACGACCGAATTGTGGTGCCCTATGCCGGAAGAGTCATCAGGGTTTCAGGGGCTGTGCGAACTCCCGGGACCTATGAGCTTCTTGATGACGAAAACATCCATGATCTTCTTGTTGATTTGTGCGGCGGCCCATCCATTGACATCAGCTATCACGACAAAGCCTGGATCGTCAGACGCGGGGAGAATGACGACCAGTTTCATACCACTGAGTTTGACTTAAAGAGATTGTTTAACGATCCGGGGCTTGCCGCGAATTACCCTCTGCAAAACGGCGATACCATAAAAATACACTCGGCGAACAAGTATCAGAAATTGGTCAGGGTCGAAGGCGCGGTTTTTGGCAAGGGAAAGGTATCAAAGGGTGTTGAGGTTTCCCAGACAAGGGGAAAAGTGGTGAAGGAAACCAGCGGTCTCTACCCTCTTATTCTTGGTGAGACTGTTTCGGACATGATCGACAAAGCCGGTGGCGCCATGCCCTGGGCTGATCTAAAGGCCGCCTTTATTGAGCGCAAGGCGCCCAACGCCGATTCAAAAGCCAAGATTATCCGGATCAACCTTCATGAAATTCTTGTTCAAAGAAATTTTAACGCCGATCTGAAGGTTCTTCCAGGAGACAGGATAGTTGTCCCAGCCACCGACGACCAGGTTTATGTGGTGGGCGCGGTGGTGGAGCCGGGCCCCAGGTCTTATCTCTCGAATTACAAAGCTCAGAATTACGTAAATATGGCCGGCGGTCCCACAACTCGCGCGGCAACCTGGAAGGCGAAAATTATTCACAGGGACGGAACGAAAGAGAAATACAGCGATATGACAATATTGGCGCCGGGTGATACGGTTTTCGTGCCTGAAAAGACATTCAAGTTCTGGCAGGACTACTGGGCCGTAATAACCGGAGTCGCCACCATCGCCATCGCGGGATACGCGGTATACGCCGCGTCGGAACAGCAAGGGAATAAATAATGGCGGAAAGAACAGTTGAAATAGGCTTTGGAGAAACAACGGAAGAGAA
>CAYSHR010000119.1:0-8852 GCA_964430795.1 uncultured bacterium | reverse complement strand
CAAAAGAGGATATTGCCCTTCTAAAAACGGTAGCTGAGATATTTGTCAACGCCATGGGACGGGACGCTATTGAAACCGAGCGCGTGCTGCTTGAGGAACAACTTCAACAAGCTCAGAAAATGGAAGCTATTGGGAGGCTGGCCGGCGGAGTGGCCCACGATTTCAACAACCTCATTACCGGAATTCTTGGTAATATCAACCTGGCAAGCCTTGAAGCTCCTGATAATATTAAACCTTTCCTCAGTTCCGCTGAGAGTACGACAAGAAGAGCGGCGGGAGTTGTTGAACAGCTCCTGGCTTTCTCCAGAAGAAGAAAACCGAGAAAAGAAGGGGTGGATCCGGCGAAAGTTATTTATGAAGCCATGGATATGCTAAAAGAGACCATTGACAGAAGGATAATCATCGACTGTCAACTGGATCCGGGTAAAATGTTTATTTTGGCTGATTCGGGACAATTTTATCAGGTTTTTCTCAATCTGTTTATTAATGCTCAAGACGCCATATTTGAATGCCTCAAAGAGAAAAACCCTGACTGTAAAAACCTAGCTGATAATAACGGATATCGGATATCCGTGGATATGCGAGAGGTTGAAATTGATGAGAATTATGTAAAAAGCAACAGGGAAGCAAAAGAGGGGGATTATGTATTAATAAGTATTTCAGATAACGGTATCGGCATGACTGATAATACGCAAAGAAGGATTTTTGAGCCTTTTTATACAACCAAGGACCCGGGGAAGGGCACGGGACTAGGTCTGCCTACTGTTTTTGGAATAGTGAAATCTCATAATGGCTGGATCAAAGTCATGAGTTCCTATGGGAAGGGGACGGCTTTTATGGTATACCTTCCCCGCCAGGCCCCTATTGAAAAAATTGAGACAATAGAAACCTCTATGGAAGAAATTTCCGCGGCTGGGAACGAGACCATTCTGATTATTGACGATGAAAAAGTCATTAGAGAGATGGGGCAGAGAATATTTGAGAGATTCGGTTACAAAGTACTTCTCGCGGATGATGGAAAAGCCGGACTTGAGTTGTTTGCCGAACGAATGAACGATATCGACCTTGTCCTTCTCGACCAGACTATGCCACGGTTATCGGGCCTGGAAGTATTAAAAAAGATAAGGGATTATACGTGGGATAAAAAAGTAGTTATGACCAGCGGCTACCAGGATGATGATGATCTTCAAAAGTATAAGGAGTTAAACTCCTCCGGTTTCATACCCAAACCTTTTGATATTTATACTCTGGTATCAAAAGTAAGGGAGATCCTGGAAGCTTAAACAGGGTGTCTGGTCCGCTAAAAAAATTCCTTTTTCTCAATTTCCAGGACTTTTTTAAGAGTTGGCGCGTTTTGGCAGCCAAGTCCCGCTACAAAACAGGCGCCGATAATATTGCCCAAGCGTAATCTTCTCTCTACAAGATAGCCCTCAAGAATGCCGTAAATATAGCCCGCGTTAAAGCCGTCGCCGGCGCCTGTTGTATCAAGGATTTTAGTCTGTAACCCCTGTTCTCTGTGAATGAGTCCCCCCTCCAGAACCAAGGCGCCGTCGCTGCCGAGTTTTATCACGATCTCAGGGCATAAATCACCAAGAACCTTAGCGGCTTTTTCAGCATTGGCTCTATTGGTAAGTGCCTGGGCTTCTGTTAAATTGCACAAGAAAACGTCCATCCGGGAAATCAGCCCGCTAATCTGCTTATCCTCAATGCTTCTCTCAATATGAGCGCAATCGCAAACAAGCATTGAACCGGCATCCCGTATTTTATCGAGGTAGTCAAAAAGCAGCTCGGGTTCCGGAGGTATGCCGGGTATGAAGACTACATTTGGAACGCCATGGGGAGGAAGGCTCTCAGGAGAGAAATCAGGGACAGGCTCCATAAAGCTGACAAGAGCCCTGTCGTCAAACCTGGAGATACTTGCCGTAACCGCTGTAGTTGGATAATCATGTTCAATAATGAATTCAGTGCTCATGCCCGCGTCCACAATAGCCTGCCGAATTGCTTTTGAGAAAAAATCAGTTCCCAGGTGTGCGGATAAACCAACTTCCAGGCCAAGTTTAAAAAAAGCTATGGCAATATTAAAAGAGCCGCCTGGACAGGTAGTGAACTCCTTGGCGAAGATTTCCTCGCCTGGTTTTATCCACCTGGGCGTTTTCGCGAAAATCAAATCAAAAAATGGACGCCCTGTAGGTAATATAAAAACGTCAAGCATTAATTTAATTCCTTAAAAATGCCGCCATGAAGCTCAGTATAGCCTGCCAGGATTTTTCTGGCTTTTGAAGCCGATTTTACAAGGGGGTTCATTTCAAGAGCCCATAGGGCGCCCTTTTTGCTACCCTGTCTCGCGGCTTGGGTTGTCAAGGTTTCATACATCTTCAAACGTTTTATTAACCTGGTGAATTTATCCGGGACCTCTTTGGGAAGAATTGGTTTTATGGCTTTTCTGTTTACCTTGCAGGATGTTTCCACAACCTCATGGGCGCTCAAACCGGCAATAGGCTCCCCGGCGGGAACATTAAGGACCAGGTTAACAGCCTTGTTGCTCGTAACCGCTTCGATAAAATCCAGTGCGATCCCGGCGTAACCTTCTCCCCCTTCGTCTTCCTCAAAGTCCGGCCTTGTCCCAAGTTCGGTCTCTTCCCAGGCGCTGTTCATATATGAGGAATGGCGGGAGTGGAGAATTCTTTTATGAATGGCCATTACCGCGCCGGTATCTTTGCGATATTTTGGTCGCGAGGCAGTCGTATAAAACTTCCTGTTCATCTGAACGATTGCTTCGCCCCTTGATTTTTCCTTTTCGGCCAACTCTTCATATGCGATTTTCGGGTAGAGATAATAGTAAAGGTATTCATTTGGAAGACCTCCAATGCCAAAAAGATCCTTAGGGTTGAAAATCGCGAGAAGATTTTTATGAACGTTTCTGCTTGACAGCACCCTGGATGTAATGTCATCGCCATTTTGAAAAAGGCGCAGAGTCAAAGAGCAGTGATTCAAGCCAAATACTCTGGATTCCATTTCATCCAAAGGGACGCTGATAATTGAGGCTACTCGCCTGTGAAGACTGTCCGCGCTGTCGCAAATGCCGACAACCTTGTTGTAACCCATATCATGAAGAGCCTGAGTAATTATGCCGGCGGGGTTGGTAAAGTTGATAAGCCAGCTTTTTGGAGCCAGTTCCTTTGCTGTTTTAGCTACTTTTAGAACTTCCGGTATGGAACGCATTGCCATGGCGAAACCACCCGCGCCGACAGTTTCCTGTCCGATAAGTCCATTCTCAAGAGGTACTTTTTCATCGATGACCCGCCCATTTTCAAAACCGACTCTCATGGTTGTTATAATGAAGTTCGAATCTTCAACTGCCGCTCGAAGGTCTGTAGTTGCTTCCAGTAAGACATCGCTTCCAAGACGATCCCGCAAAAACTTTGCCATGGAAAGGACTACGGCCAGCCTATCGGGTTGAACATCCATCAGAGTTACGCGACTAATTATTTTCTGCCCCAGTTGGATCATCTGTCTCTGGAAAAGACTTTCAATCAACAAGGGAGTCCGAATACCGCCGCCGCCAATAATTGCCAGTTTCATCATTCTCCTTAGCGGGACAACTGTTTACCAGATTCTGTTAATAATATAAGGCATCTTATTTATTCATTCATTATAATTTTCTTAATCATTCCATGTCAAATAATTGAGCAAACCATTTATTAATAATCCGCGGCGCACCTTACCGATTTATCATCCAGGCGAATTCCTCCCTGCCAGATTTGTCTTTCATGAAGGGCCACCTGGCTAAGAGCTGAATACCATGAGGAGCCTTTCGCCACATGTCGCACGTCTTTTCTGATTGCCCTGTCTGCCACCCAAACCTTTACATTTCCCACCACATCCAAAAGACCGTATGGGCTTTGACCGGCTGGGAACGAACCAATGGGGCTGATGTAGGGGTAACCGTCATCCATGTTTACCTCGGCCCAATCCATCTTGCAGTTCTTGTCGCATATGTTGCCCCTTGTATGGTCAGGGGGAGTATCGCCCCAGGGATAAAGCCGTCCATCTACGCCCCGAGCCGCCTTCTCCCATTCTTCCTCAGTGGGCAGCCTCTTTCCCAGCCAAAAACAATATCTTTGGGCCCTGGCAAAATCAACAATAACAGGATACTCCTGACCACTATAATAGGAAGAAAAGACTGTTGAAACAGGAGGCAGACAAAGATGCTCTTTTACGCACAGGTCATATTCCGCTTCTGAAACAGGAGTCTTGTCAATGTAGAAGTCCTTTAAAAATATTTTTCCGTAGGGAAGGGTGTTCTTCGCGCAAAGAATTTCCTTGTTCTTCCCAGGATTGCAACCAACCCAGGCGCCGCCTTTAGGAATGTGAACCATTTTTGAGACATCAGGTTCCATAGAGCATTTATATTTGGGGTTTTTTTCTAAAATGGAGTTCAATTTGTTCATCCACCCGGGCCAGTCGGGATTGTAAATCACCGATGAAGCCAGGTCTCGCTCCTTATCCTCCAAATATCTTCCATAGATGAAGATGAACAGGGGCGCGGCCAGGAAAAGTAGAAGGGACGCGAGGATAATTTTCCTGATCATTTGAGCTTCCATGAGTCAGTGGTAAGTTGGGTCCTGATCATCATCCTTATCATTTTTAACGACCTTAAACTTGCTTTTGAGGCTTTTAAGTTTCTGCCTGTAATATTTTTCTCTGATTTTCATATATATTTTGTCCCAATAAAGATATATCCCGCCAAATATCATCCCTCCAAAATGAGCCAGGTGAGCGATTCCCGACTGTCCCTGATCTCCAAGAGAACCAAGAGAGAAAAAGAGTTCAAGCCCTCCAACAATCATCACCAGGTATTTTACTTTTATGGGTAAAAGAAAATAGAGATAGACCACCCGATTCGGGTAGGTAATTCCATAAGCCAGCAGAACGCCGTAAACGATTCCCGACGCGCCCACTACAGGTACATCAAGGCCTGTAACCAGCATGCTCAGGCCGGCGCCGATACCGCAAACTGAGAGAAATACGATGAACCTTCTTTTGCCGAATAACTTCTCCAGTTCACCGCCAAAGAAGTACATGGCCAGGAGATTGAAAAAAATATGCCCAAGGTTCGCGTGAAAGAAATTGAATGTAATCAGTTGCCAGAAAGCCAGGTTTTTAAAGAAATCCGCTGGGACCAACCCGACAAAATTAAAAAATCGGGACCTGCCAAGAGGATCGGCGAAAAATAGAATGGTAAATAGAAAAAGGGCTGAATTGATAATGATGAAATATTTTAATATCGGGGTCAATGGGCCGCCGATTCTGATTTGAGGGCTCGAGGGACCTCCCTGAAAACCACCAGGTGGACGCCTTCGGCCAAAACCGGAACCAAACCCTCCGCCTCCTCTATTATCAAATGACATTAAATCTCCCAAAATATTTTGTTTGCGGCATATTGCATAATAAATTATGGGTCCAAAGAGCCTTAAAGTCAATTTACCAAAGTAAGTAATAGTTCAGTTACAGGGAGTCTTTTGGGAAAAGCGGGGCGATCTGTTTGTTACATCCCCTGATTTTCATGTATGAGATCGGAGTATACGATCCCCATTTCCCTGATAACATTGACAATGCCGGTCATTGTTGAGAAATTCGGTCATCTCCCCCGATCTCAAACCTTGCTGCCGATAACTGAACGATAACCTTGTTGCCATTGATTTCTTTTCCTAATTCCAATGCTGTGGTAAAAAGAAGCCCATGACTATGGATTTATTCAATAAAGAGATTAAGGAAAAGACCGCGCCTCTGGCCGATAGAATGCGCCCTGCTTCTTTAAAGGACTTTGTCGGGCAGAATAAAATCGCCGGTCCCGGGACTATGCTCGCCCAGTCTATTTCCTCGGGTAAAATTCCCTCCATGATTTTATGGGGTCCTCCGGGCTCTGGTAAAACAACTCTGGCTAAAATTATATCCAAGGAAATCAAGTGCGATTTCACCACCTTTTCCGCTGTTCTTTCAGGGGTTAAGGAAGTGAGAATGGTTATTGAGAAAGCCAAAAACAACCTTTTTTCAAAGGGTGAGAAGACTATTCTTTTTGTTGACGAAATTCATAGGTTTAATAAAAGCCAGCAGGACTCATTTCTGCCTCATGTGGAATCCGGGGTCGTTACACTGATTGGAGCCACAACGGAAAATCCCAGTTTTGAGGTTAACGCCGCCCTTCTTTCCAGGTGCCAAGTAGTGGTCCTGGATCCCTTAAACAAAGAAGGTCTTGGATTGATATTGGATCGAACTCTTGATGATTCCGAATCAGGTTTTGGCAAGATAAACCTCAAGATAGAGGATAGGGGAAGAAAATTTCTCATTGATTCGGCTCATGGAGACGCCAGAGCCCTTTTGAACTGCTTTGAAATCGCCGCGGGCAGAGCCCTTGAGAGAAAATCCGATTCGCCAAAAATAACCCTTTATGATGTTGAGCAGGCGCTCCAGTCCAAGGCTCTCCTTTATGACAAGAAGGGCGAGGAGCATTACAATGTAATCTCCGCCTTTATTAAATCCATGCGCGGCTCTGACCCTGACGCAGCGGTTTATTATCTTGCCAGGATGATAGACGCCGGCGAGGACCCTCTGTTTATCGCCAGAAGAATGGTAATTCTGGCAAGTGAGGATATTGCCAACGCTGACCCGGGCGCTCTTAACCTCGCGGTTTCAACAATGCGGGCGGTTCACATGATCGGTCTACCCGAAGGGCGAATCCATCTTGCCCATTGCGCCTGTTATCTGGCTTGCGCCCCAAAATCAAACAAAACCTATTCCGCCCTTAATAAAGCCCTGGCTGATGTAAAAAAGCATGGTCCACTGCCTGTGCCAAAGCATATCAGGAACGCGCCTACGAACTTGATGAAAGAGATGGGCTATTCCAAAGGCTATAAATATGATCACAATTTCGATCAAGGATATTCAGGGCAAGCCTTTTTGCCTGATGAGCTTAAAGGAAAAAGATATTATAAGCCCAGCGAAAACGGTATTGAAAAAAGAATTAAAGAGCGGCTGACTTGGTTGCGTTCACAAAAGAAAAAAGGGTAAACCCCGTTGATGGACAATAAGATAAAGCTTAACATTTCCGTTCTTGTTGTTCTTGCCTTTTTGATTGGGTACCATTGCTTTACAAATCTTCGTTTTATTTACGCGGATAACCGCCCATGCAATATCAACGAGTTATCTCATATAATGGGCGCCATCGATTACCTTAACCTTCTCGCGGATTACGAAGATAAATACCTTGCCTACATCCAGGCTTTTTCAGGATATCCTCCTGCCGGAGTTGTCGCCACAGCGGGATACAAAATGGTTGGCAGAACCCACAAGTCGGCTCAGATCAGCCAACTATTTTTCTCCATAATGGGGATAATCGGCATCTTTCTCCTTGGAAAAAAGCTGTATGGCCCTCGCACCGGGCTTTAAGCTGTATTTCTTTTAATAACCGCGCCGGCGTCTCTTGAGGTCTCTCGCCAATATCTTCTCGAATGGTCTCTCACCGCCACCTCAATCATGGCCGCCTATTTTCTCTATGTCTCCAAAGGATTCGTGAACAGAAAAGCCTCTGTCGCGGCCGGAGTTTTTATCGGTCTTGCCGCTCTTAGTAAACAGACATTTCTCATATTCCTGGCCGGACCTCTAATCTGGGCTGCCATCTATCTAATAAAGAATATTACCACCGGCTCTCCCTCTGACGCGGAGAAGAGAAGTAAATCAAAAGCCGTGGCGGGAATAGTTCTTTCCAATATTTTTGCCTGGCTTTTCTCCTGGTGGATATACTCCAAGCCTCACAGAACCGCTCTTGATAACTGGCTCTGCTCATCGACCAATATAGCCTTTCCATGGTCCATGACTTTTTTAATCATTTCAGCGCTACTTTTAGGCGGCGGGTTATCACTACTTTTCATACGGTCAACCCCCATCAGAAACTCTCTTTCGGCGGGCATGATTTCCATATTCACAGCAGGTCTCTGGTACTTTCCAAAAGGCTTGGGAAATTTCATGGCCTATTTCACTCAGATGAAAATGAATGTGGAAAAATCCCAAATGACCCCATCAACTCTGGTAAAGTTTTACTATGAGCATCTTCAGACTTATTATCTTGGTCCTGTTCTGCTATGGGTTTGCTGCGGTGCCCTGGTTTTCTGGTTCCTTCTATTTATCGCGTCTCCTTTTTTGAAAAGGCATTTTTTCCTTAACCGAATGGTCCCCTCTCTAAATGGCCTGCTTTTCTCTCTGGTCTGGCTGGCAATTCCCACCGCTGCCTTTTTCTTTATAAATATTCAAAACGAGATGAATACGGTTCCTCTTTTGCCTCCTCTTTTCCTAATAATTGCCGTGCTGCTGGCAAAACTGAGGCTCCATTACTCAAAAAAGAGTCGGCAAATCATCAAAAAAGGCGGAAGGCTTTTATCAGCCCGATTAACGAAAGGGCTTTTGACTCTGGCGGCTTTTGCTCTTCTTGGCGCCACAATGATAAATGGTCTTTTTATGTCCTGGATATTTAAAGACGGCGATGAATATCAGGCTCTACCTGTAAAAGTTTCTCAAGCTACCGCCAGGTTTATCGCTCCTAGAAAATTTAATGATTTGAATTACCTGGTTCCAAGACCCACCTCCTGGTTCGAAAATGAGATTACAAGGTTAATGATCGATAAGGTAAAAAAAGAGAAACCAAAAATCCTTGTTATGGATGTTCAGTTCTATTTTTCCTGGAATACTTTCTGGTACATGTTCAAGCTTGCCCATATGGATGTGGAAATTCAAACCCAATGGTCAGACGACGGGGACCTGCTTACGAAAAAAGATGGAAAAGTCCCCCTCTTTGA